>CAZFXW010000018.1:14881-21125 GCA_964523385.1 uncultured Peptoniphilaceae bacterium
GGCCGTAGGGTAGAAGAAGAATTTATCGGCCAGGGTTTTGACACCAACCGTTCAATGGAAGAGACCTTAGACTTAGGCTGGGAACTGCTTAGAATCCTACCTAAGGAAAGCCTAGACCGTATCGACCCAGAAATTCTTGAAAAGTATTACTAGGAGGCAATGAAAAATGAAAAGATTACCAGCCACAGGAGCCAACCTTCTGAGAATTTCATCTGCCTTAGATTTTGCCCAGAAAGGCTATAGCCTTCTAGACCGTAAGAGAATCGTCCTAATGCAGGAAATGATGAGCTTAAACGAGGAAGCTGAGCAAATCCAGAAGGATATAGTTCAAGCCTTTAAGAAAAGCTATCAGGCCCTTTCCATAACTAGCCTGACCATGAACCCAGACCAGATAGAGGAAGTAGCCAGGTCCATGCCCTTAGAAGATAAGTATGAAATCGGCTATAGGTCGGTGATGGGAGTGGAAATCCCCAGCTTTCACACTCAAGAGTCCCAAATGCAAACCAACTTTAGCCTTTTTGAAACTACCACAGCCTTTGACAGCGTCTATATAGAGCTAATAGACTTAAGAGAGCAAATCTACCAGCTAGCAGAAATCGAAACTGCCATCTTCAAACTAGCAGAGGAAATAAAAAAGACCCAAAAAAGGGCCAATGCCTTGGATAAGATACAAATCCCCAGGTATAAGAAAGCCATGAGAAATATGGAATCAACCCTAGAAGAAAATGAAAGGGAAGAATTTATCAGGCTGAAAAAAGTTAAAAACCTATAGAAAAAACCCCTAGGCATGGCCTAGGGGTTTTTCTTAGTCCCAAAATATTGTACATTCAGCCTGCTCAAGCCTATGGCCATGGCAGGACGGACAAGTCCATTTGTAAGTCTTACCCTTACTACCTACTAGGCTGACTAAGTCCGGATTTGGTCCTTCTTCCACACTTATCTTATCTAGTAGCCTTCCACAAGCCTTACATTTGTAATCAGGCTCATAGATCTCTCCGTCAAGATCTAACTCAAAATAGAACTTACTTTCAATTGCCTTACACTTGGGACATATATAAGGCTGGAAGTAATAGTCTATAGGCTGGGCTCCACGAGCCAGGTGTCTTTCAACTACCCAGGTCATCTTCTCTCCCTGGAGAAAATCTAAGACCAAGGGCTTGGCCTCCCAAGCGCCAGGCCCATAGACAGGTTCTGGAGAACCTGTTGCTAACTGGTCTTCTCCGTAAAACACGTTAGCGTCTGTAAATGACACGGGATTGCCATACTCTAGCTTTAGGCTGTAATCACAATCCTTACACTTGTGGACATCGATTTGAGCCATCTCAATCCCATTCCTTTTGCCATTGGACGCCTTTTCCTAGGATTAATTCCATTCTCTTCCACTCTCCTTTGTTTGTATCTCAATTATAACTTACCCAAAGAAGAATATTCAAGTAATATAATGTTAATTATTATTGACTTTTTCTAAATTATACATACACTGCTAATGCCAAATCTCATCAAGAGACTGGGTGATACTGTGGCTACCGCAATCAGGGCAGGTCCAGTCAACGGCCTGGCCTTCGTCATCAATAATCAAACAGGCCTCCTCTTGGCTGTCAGAAAAACTCACAGGAAATAGCACCTTATCACAGCAAGGACATGGATAAGAAGGCTTATAGGTCCCAGAGTCATCGACTAACTTAAAAAAACCTATTTCCTAAGTAACCGCAATATTTGCATAAATAGGCCATCTGCCCATAGTCAATAGGCTTAGCCCCTCCCTCTGACAACTTGTAGGCATCCTCTTTAAGATTGTTTCCTCTACTAAGTCCTCAAGGAAAGGCTGAGGATTTCCATCCTTTCTTGGTCCATAGAAAATAGCCTAGAAGAATAATCAAATCCTAAACCTAGGGTCAAACCTTTTGAAAAATGACATTCTAAACAATTTAATTTCATTTTAATTCCCATAATATACTCCCACACATTTATATTCATCTTATTTATATATAGAAAACCTTTTCACAACTGGTTAAGAAATCCGATTTTTAATATATTCTCTCATTGTACTCCTCTTTACTAATTAGTGCAATAGGTGGGAACAAAAAAATCGACTGGAGGTCTAGTAGATTTTATCATTTATTCATCTTCGCTTGCCCTAGTGACAGCCTCTGTTACAGTCTCCGTAACCTTTTCAGTCTCAACCTTAGTTCCGTTAGAACAACCAGTCAAAAAAAGAACCGAAGCAGTTAGGCCAAGAAAAATTAATTTATAAGTCCTTTCATATTCACCTCCATATTTATGTTGATGAATATTATAATACTTCAATGTATTTCTGTCCACAAAATTAATTGTAGTGAGGGTGGCTCCGTCCGCCCTCCTATTGATGAAGGGACAGTCGAAACCCGAAAAGCATCGGATTATCAACTATCCCTCTATTACTTGGTGATTACGACCTTTCTGTTCTGGTAGCCTAAAACCTTGCACTGGACCTCGAAGAGATCTGTCACCTCATCTTCGGTGATTATGTCCTCGGATCCAAAGGAAAATACCTGGGAATTCTTTAGTAGCAAAAACTTGTCACAGTACTGGAGGGCTAGGTTGATATCGTGGATAACCATTAAAATACTCAGCTTCCTCTCTTCTAAGACTTCTACCAACCTATCCATTATCTCCTTCTGATTCTTTATATCCAAACTGCTGGTAGGCTCATCGAGAATTAAAATCTCTGGCCTTTGTATCATGGCCCGAGCCAGAGCCACCTTTTGGGCTTCTCCACCTGATAGCTCATCTAACCTTCTGGGAACCAGATCCTCTAACTCAAACCCGATGATCTCCTCTTGGATAATCCTCTTGTCTTCTGTCCCCAAGTCCCAACTTATATGAGGCCTCCTGCCTAGGGCTAAATAGTCGTAGACAGTAGTATTATAAAGCTCAATTTCCTGGCCCACATAGGCCATCTTTACGGCCAGCTCTTTAGGAGAATAGTCTTTCTGATTTTTTCCATCAATAATAATTTGCCCATCATAGGCTGGATTAATCCTATTAATACACTTGATTAAAGTGCTTTTACCTCCCCCATTTTCCCCAAGGATAGCCATAAAATCCTCTCTTTCTATCTTAAAAGACAGGTCCTCGAGAACTAGGCTGTCCATATTAGGGTAGGTAAAACTAAGATTTTCTACTTTAATCATCAGTTTCTCCCCCTCCTAACCAGTAAAAACAGAAATATCGGTGCCCCAGCAAAGGAAGTGATGGCGCCAATTGGCAAAATTACCGGAGCGATTATAGTCTTGGCAAAGGAATCAGCCAAGAGCAAGACCAGACTCCCCATAAGGGCCGAGCCAGGAATCAAGTACCTATAGTCATCTCCGGTGAAAATCCTAGTAATATGGGGTCCAACCAATCCTATAAAGCTGATAATTCCACCAAAGGACACAGCCAAGGAGGCGATTAACGAGCAAAGGGCCATGCTGATTAAAGTCAGTCTTCTAGTCCTTATGCCCAAAGTCTTTGCTAGGTCCTCCCCAGCCAGCATACTGTTAAAATCCCATCTTCTCTGATAGAAATATGTAATGACAAAAATTAAAACAATAAATAAAATCCTCAGCTGCTTCCAATTAGGGCTGCCTAGGTTGCCAAAGGTCCAGAATACTACAGCCGTCAGCTTGTTTTCGTCGGCAAAGTATTGGAGAAGAGTATTTCCCCCTAAGAAAAGAGAGCTAAGAGCCACGCCGGCCAGAACTAATCCTGACGGCCCTAAATCCCTTCTCACTATCGAAATAAAGAGAACCACTAAAGTCGATAGAAATCCAAAGAAAAATGCTGACAGGGTCACAATATAAGGGTGATTGATTTCCATAATAAAATTAGTAGAAGCCTGGTTAGCCATCCCACCGCCAAAGATTACAATGCCCAGGGCTGCTCCAAAGGCCGCTCCCTGGGAAACCCCCAGAGTGGAGGCCGAGGCCAGAGGATTGTCTAACACACACTGCATAACAGCACCTGAAACTGACAAGGCCGCCCCGATTAAAATAGCCGAAACCACTCTGGGCAGTCTAATATTGTAGATTACTGCCTTGGCCTGCTTGGTTCCAGAGCCAAGAAGGGTCTCTAGCACCTCTCCCAGGGAAAGTCCAATAGAACCTATGAGAATGCCAAAGATTGACATTAATATTAGACCTAGGACCAAAAAGCCTATAAAAACCCTCTTCTTAGCTATCTCCCTCTTGTATAATTTATCTGTCAAAGTCTATCTCTCCATAACTAGCCCCAATCGACTCTAGCTCGGCATAGTAATTATCTACACCTAGAAAAAACTTCACAATCTCATTTAGCTTTTCCACCGGATCCACATCGTCAAAACGGTCAGGATAGATAGTCTTGCCTATATAGTAGGCATTGGCCAAGCTAATCTCTAAGTTTCCGTAATTGTAAGTAGAACTTGGATGCTGGAAAATCCTCTTATCCATATAAGCGTCAAGCTCTTCATAGAAGGCTGGATTTTCTGCCTCATCTTTTTTAACCAGCTCTACCCCACCGAAATCGCAGAAAATAAAGTCTGGATTCCAGGCCAAAATCTGCTCCTTGTCCACTTCCATAGTTGAGGCTTCGCCAGTGTAAAGGCCAGCTGCCAGGTTGTCGCCGTTAACCGCATTGATAGCCAAGTCGTGAACACGAACCCCTTCAATACCGTGGGCTCCCCTAAAGTTGGCTGCTGCCGAAAGAACAGTAAACCTATCCTTAATATCTACAGTCCTCTCCCCTAAATCCGCCAGACTCTCTCCGATAAAAGCGATAAGCTCCTCAGCCCTAGCCTCAGTGCCAGTTGCCTGGCCAATAATCCTAAAGGCCTGGTTATAGTCCTCCTCTAAGACATTACCAACGGGAACAGCCACCACCGGTATGCCAGTCTGATTTTCCAAATCCTGAACCATATCCAAATCATAGGCGGCGATAATAATATCTGGCTTGGCCTTGATAATCTCCTCTGGGTAAAACTCAACGCTTCCCCCTCGGCTAGCCCCCACTATAGGCTCATCCTTCCAGTAGTCCCTAGTAGCATAACCATGGACCAGCATTGGATTAATTTCCTCAAAGGGAAAGCCGCTGTTGCCCACCATAATCTCAGCCAGACCCATGTAATTAGCCTGCCTGGTAGCATTACCCAGAGTTAAGATAGACTCTACTTTCTCAGGAATCTCAACTTCCCTTTCAAAGACGTCGATAACAGTCTTAGTTTCTCCTCTTTCCTGGTCTAGAGGCTCTTTATCTACACCACAGCCAGCTAAAAGCAATAATAGGCCGGCAAAATATACTAGTCTTTTCAATCAAATCCCCTCCAATACTCTTCAAAACAATCTAAGCAAGTCTACTGGCCCTCATTTATCCTAATATAATTCTCTGCCACACTCTCACCACAGGTTCCACAAGGATAGGAAGTAAAATTCCTAGCCTGAGTCGGCATTTGTATTCTAAGCTCCATCACTTCATATAAATCGTCGAAATCTGCAGATAAAATAAAGGCCTTGGATTCCTCTTTGGTCATTTCATCACGATTCCAAGACTTGAGAACCATCCTAAGTCCACGGCCATCCCTCCTCCTGAAAAAAGTGTAGGCATTCTTCCCCTTCATATCGAAAATTAAATTTCCCTTGCTTACAGTACAGCTAAGCATATATTGGATGGCATCGATACCACAGGCGTCGTTTTCCGTAACACAGACCAACTCCTCGTCCCCAATGGACTGAATTCCCAAAAGCCTTCTCACCTCTAGGGCAGCCCTAAATCCAACGGCCAAGCCTTAAAACAAGGTTTATTATATCATGTAGGGAGCGACCGTTGAAGCCCTAGCAGAAATCTTTAATTTCATTGCAGGTCTCATGCAAAGACTCCCCATTCCTATCATTTCAGGAATGGCTAGGAGTCGACTGCCCCCAGGCGCTCCGGTTCGTGCGGATCGTCCGAGACGGCCAACCCCTACAATAAGGTAATTTTGGTCAACGGGAGGCCTAAAAATCAAAAAACATGATTTTATAGTCCTCCCCTACTGAAAAGCAGAGGTATTGTTAAGGATTGGATGAACGGACAGTTGAATCCGGAAAGAAAGCGGAAGGTCTGGGACGGCTCTTCCCTACCAAATAGCCAAGGTCTTGTTGAAAATCAAAAAGGCATCTCAGCTGAGATGCCTTTTTGATCTTTATTTTATTGCATAAACTCCATGATTTGTTCAACTTTCATATTCATGGTAGCTTCGTCAACAATT
>CAZFXW010000019.1:0-21011 GCA_964523385.1 uncultured Peptoniphilaceae bacterium
GAAAGTGTAAGCGACAGAATTCTCCATATAGAAGCTGGAGAATTCCGTGAAGAAGTTTGCTAATAGATGAACCTAGACAAGGTCTAGGTTCTTTTTTTGTTTAAAATTATATAAAAAGATTTAAGTAACAATCAGGGGACGGTTCCAGCTCTTTTGTTTTAGTTTTCTTTTTTTACGGTTAGGGCTCCCACTGACCCGATAACCAGAAGCATGCCGACTATATCGGTGAAGTTTAGCTGGAGCCCGTAGAGGACTACTCCGATAAGGGCTGAGAACATGGGCTCGGTTAGGCCGAAGATTCCAGCTGCTTCAGCGCCAGCTCTTTTCTGTCCTTCCATGTAGGTGACGAAGGGGATAAAGGTTCCACCAATGATACAGTAGGCTAGGGCTAAGTATCCACCTAGGTCTAGATTAAGGTTAGTGAAGGATGGTCTAGTGATTAAATATAGGCTGGCACCGGCGATAAGCATGCCAAAACCAACGATTTCTATGCTTTCGTATCTCTCTTGAAGTCTGAGGGGAGCAAGGTTAAAGATTGCATAGCCGATTGCGGCTAGCATTCCCCAAAGGAGGGCTTGGCTATTTATCTCTAGGTTTTTTAAATCTCCTCCTGCTATTAGGAGGAAGATGCCTGCCATGCAGATGATTAGGGCGAAGAAAACAATTTTTTGGGGTGGTCTTCTATTTTGAAAGGCTATAAAGCCTATAATTAAAAATACTCCGAAGTATTCTAGCAGGGCTCCTGTAGGTGCGTTAGAATGCATAATTGCTATGGTATAGCTGTACTGCATCAGAAGAATGCCGGCTAGGGCATATAGGAGTAATGGTTTTATGTTGTAGGCTTTCTTTATCAAGGTCAGCCCTTTTTTTCTGTTAGTCAAGCTGTACAAAATAAGCAATAGGATTCCCGAGCCTCCAAGTCTGAGCACTACCAGTAGCTCAGGAGACATAGCTAGCTTGCCAGTTAATAGGGCTACCATATTGCCGTTAAAAGCCCAAAGGACTGTTGTAACAAGCATAAATAAGAGCCCACGTATACGTTGGTTCATATTTCACCTCACTATTTATTTTTCTCGGTTAATGACGAATCCTTAGATAGGTAGATTGGCCTGTCTTTTACTTCCTGGTAAATTCTTCCTATGTAAAGGCCAACTATTCCCATAAAAATCAGGTTGACTCCACCAATTAGGAGGATTAAACCTACGGTGGTGGCAAAGCCCGGATAGTCTGCCCCCTGGACCAGGGTTTTGATGATTAGGTAAAAGAGGTAGACAAAGCCTACTAGGGAAAAAAGTGTTCCTAGGAGGATAGATATTTTAAGGGGGGCTGTTGAAAAGGAAAAGATTCCGTCAAAGGCGTATTTGACAGAGGATAGAAAGCTCCATTTGCTTTCTCCGGCCGGCCTTGGTACGTCGCCAACGTCTATGTATTTTATATCAAAGCCTACCCAGGAAAAGATTCCCTTTGAGAATCTAGATTTTTCCTGAAGGGATAAGACTCCGTCAACGACTTCTCTCTTCATCAGTCTAAAGTCTTGAACTCCATCTTCGATATATATATTTTCGCCAAAGTAATTTAATATTTTATAGAAGATGCTGGCTCCCCTGTTGTAGGTTTTAGAAGCTAGCCTATCAACTCTTCTGGTTGCACAAACTTGATAGCCTTCTTCTAAGGCCTCTACCATTTGAAGGATTAGCTCAGGGGGATGCTGAAGGTCTGCATCTAAGACTGCCACATAATCTGCGTCAGCAGCCTCAAGGCCTGCATACATGGCTGACTCCTTGCCAAAGTTTCTACTCAGGGCAATATAGTCTATCCAAGGGTGTTTCTTCTCGCTAGCCTTAATAATATCAAGGGTTGAGTCGCTGCTGCCATCGTCTACAAGGATCAGCCGGCAACTATAGTTTTCTAAACTAGCGAAGAGTCTATCTATAGTTTTAATAAACTCGTTTAAAACGTCTTCTTCATTGTAGCAAGGAGCTACTAAGTCAATTCTCATCTTCAACATCCTTCCAAAGTTATGGCTTAATTATAGCATTAGCAGGCTAGTTTGTGAAAAAGACCTATAGTTAAAATTCAACATTCTTCCAAAGTTATGGCTTAATTATAGCATTAGCAGGCTAGTTTGTGAAAAAGACCTATAGTTAAAACTTATGATAGTTCGACTAGCAATAGAAATATTTATTTATAATCTAGACTTAAAAGAAATATAATGACACTGGAGGATGATAAAGTGAAAAAAGAAAATTTGAAATTATTTGCCGGAGGGGGAGTTATCGGCCTCATCTCGGTTTTCCTAATTGCCATGGGCAACCCTGGCAATATGGGCATATGTGTAGTTTGTTTTTTGCGGGATATTGGAGGAGCGCTAGGTTTACATAGGGCTGAGATGGTCCAGTATATAAGACCTGAGATTATTGGGTTTATCCTTGGCTCCTTTATCATATCTCTCCTGTCAGGCGAGTTTAAACCTAGAGGAGGATCAGCTCCCCTTCTTAGGTTTATCGGGGGAGCCTTTATGTCTATTGGGGCCTTGGTTTTCCTGGGCTGTCCAACAAGGCTTTTGATTAGGTTAGGCTCAGGGGATTTAAATGCCTTGGTTGGACTTCTAGGCTTTGGAACTGGTATCTTTGCCGGTAGCCAATTCTTAAAGAGAGGATTTTTTCTTGGTAGCCAGAAGGATCAATCGAGGATAGCAGGACTTGTTATGCCAGCCTTTGCACTCTTGCTTTTTGCTTTGCTGATTATTAAGCCTGACTTTATTTTTTCATCGGTTGAAGGACCAGGGTCTATGAGGGCTCCTATTCTAATTTCCCTTGTGGGTGGAGCCATAACTGGCCTGATCCTGCAGAAGACTAGGATTTGCTCGACGGGAGCCTTTAGGAATATCTTTTTAATCAAAGACTTTAGCTATATGTGGGGAATTATAGGCATTGTTGCTGGGGTTTTTGTAGGGTCCTTGGTCAATGGAAGTTTTCACCTAGGTTTTGAGAGTCAGCCTATCGCCCATACTATGGGACTGTGGAATTTTCTAGGCATGTTCTTAGTAGGTTATGTTGGAGTTTTGTTAGGTGGATGTCCCGTTAGGCAGACTGTCTTGGCGGGAGAGGGGGATACGGATGCTGGACTTACAGTTTTTGGTGTTATCCTTGGAGCAGCCTTGGCCCATAACTTTGGCCTGGCAGCCTCTGGTGATGGTGTTCCCCTTAATGGACAAGTTGCCATAATTGGAATTTTGGTTGTGATGACCTTGATGGCCTTGTACATGATAAGAGAAGAAATTAAGTAGACTGTTTTTAATTTATTAAAAATTAGCCCTTCCTCAAGATTGAGGTAGGGCTTTTTTCTAGCTGGTCAGTATTTGTTGAAAATCTTGGTCTTTTAGTTTAAAATAGAGTTTGCTAGGGGGAAATTATGAAAGTTATCAAATGTGAAAACTATGATGATTTAAGCCACAAAGGGGCAGAAATCCTTATAGAAGTAATAAAAAACGAGGAAAATCCTAAGCTAGGCCTGGCCACAGGTTCTACTCCTCTAGGTATGTACTCTATCCTAGTGGATAGGTACAAGGAGGGTGGATTGGATTTCTCGAAAACTGAGACTGTCAATTTAGACGAGTACTTAGGTATAAAAAAGGACAATAGGTCTTCTTACCATTATTACATGTACGACAAACTCTTTGGCCATGTAAATATAGATACAAAAAATGTTCATATACCTGAAGGTGTTAAGGATAACATTAACGGAGCCTTAGAGGATTTTGACAGAGTCTTAGACCAGATGGGTAGGCGACATGTTCAAGTTCTAGGTGTAGGTGAAAATGGCCATATAGCCTTTAACGAACCGGCTGACTCTCTACATTTAAGGACATCTTGTATAGATCTGACGCCAGAAACTATCCAGGTAAACTCCAGGTTCTTTTCGACTATTGAAGAGATGCCTACTTCTGCCATCACCATGGGTATCGCCGATATCCTAAATGCAGATCATATTCTGCTAATGATTAATGGTGAGAAGAAACAAGACGTTGTAGCCCAACTTTTGGGCTGTAAAATGCTGGATACCCACTTTCCAGTTTCCATGCTCTACACCCATCCAAATGTAACTCTTTTGGTGGACAAAGAGGCCATGGCTAAGGTGGATACTAAGCCCTATAGGCTTGACAAATAGCCAAAGTATAGTAATATAGATAATATTGAATAAAAAAGTTTATTTATAATCAGGAGGATGTTATGTCACAATATAAAGATCAAGTAATTCAAGTAATCGTAGAAAATTTAAGCGTTAACCCAGAGGACGTTACACCAGAGGCAAAGATTATCGATGATTTAGGAGCAGATTCACTAGACGCTGTTGAGCTATCAATGGCACTAGAAGATGAACTAGACATCACAGTAGAAGACGAGGAGTTTGCTTCGCTGGTAACTGTTCAAGACGTATTAGACTACATCGACGAAAAGAAAAAGTAGGATGAGATTAGAAGAGATACTGGATATAGTCCAGGAATTTGAAAACTCTTCTCTCACAACTCTAAAACTTGAAATGGGAGACTTAAAGCTCCAGCTTGAAAAGGGCGTAGACGGGCAAGTCTACGCTCCTCTTTCGCAGGAGCCTTTAACAGTCCCGACGCCAGCTCAACCCAAATCTACTCCAGCAGCAGAAGAAGTGTCAGTAGAGGAGGAGAAGGAAGAGGTTGTAGAAGGCTTTATGGTTGAATCGCCAATCGTGGCTACGTTTTACAGGTCGCCATCTCCAGACTCAGATCCATTTGTAAAGATTGGAGATGAGGTGGAAGAAGGAGACGTTCTATTTATCTTAGAGGCTATGAAGATGTTCAACGAAATTAAGTCGCCAGTCTCAGGTAGGGTAATCAACATTTTCCCTAAGGATGGAGACATGGTAGAGTTCGGTGAGAGAGTTGTAGAGATCGAGGTAGAGAATGTTTAAAAGATTGCTAATCGCTAATCGTGGCGAGATTGCCATCAGAATCATAAGGGCATGTAAAGAGCTTGGTATAGAGACAGTAACGGTTCATTCAGAAGAGGATGCCGGGTCCCTTCATACCAAGCTCTCTGACTATTCATACTGTATAGGTCCTGCAAGATCTGATAAGTCATATTTAAATACTCAAGCTATTATAACCGTAGCCGCCGAGACGGGTTGTGATACCCTCCATCCGGGCTACGGTTTTTTGTCTGAAAACCCAGAATTCGTCAAGGTTATTGAAGATTTAGGGATTAAATTCATTGGGCCTAGTGCCGATTCAATAGCCCAGATGGGTGACAAGCAAATAGCTAGGGAAATTATGGAAAAAAATGGAGTTCCAACAGTCCCAGGTTCTGACGGAGAACTAGGCAACCTAGAGGAGGCCTTTGAGGTGGCTGAATCTATCGGCTATCCAGTTCTTTTAAAGGCATCTAGAGGCGGTGGGGGCAAGGGAATGAGAGAGGTTTTTGAGCCTGAAGATATGGAAGGGGCCTTTCTAGCTGCCAAGCAAGAAGCTCTAGCTTCTTGTGGCTCAGATGCCTTATACATGGAAAAGCTAATTATCAAGCCCAAGCACGTAGAGTTTCAAATCCTTAGAGATTCTTTTGGGAATACAGTTCACTTAGGTGACAGACACTGTTCTATCCAAAGGAGAAACCAGAAGATGGTTGAAGAGGGGCCAAGTCCTTTCCTAAGCGAAGAGCTTAGGGAAGAGATGGGAGAGGTCTCAAAGAGGGCTGCCATAGCTTCGGGTTATGAAAATGCTGGAACTGTTGAATATATACTAGACGATGAAGATAACTATTATTTTATAGAGATGAATACCAGGCTCCAAGTTGAGCATGGAGTCAGTGAAATGGTCACAGGAGTTGACATAGTCAAGGAGCAGATTAGGATAGCTGCAGGGCTAAAGTTATCTGTTGAGCAAGAGGACGTAAAGATTGACGGTCATTGTATAGAGATTAGAGTTAATGCAGAAAACCCAGTTCAAAACTTTATGCCCTCTACAGGGACTATAGACTTTCTCTTTACTCCCGGAGGATTCAACACCAGATTCGATTCCTTCCTCCATCAAGGGGCAAAGGTCAGTCCTTTTTATGATTCTATGCTAGGGAAAATCCTAGTTAAGGGCAAGACCAGACTTGAGGCCATTAGAATGATGAGAAGGGCTATTGAGGAAACCATTATTGAAGGTGTCCACACTAATCTAGCCTACCAGTATTCTATCCTTTTTATTAGGGACTTTATTAAGGGCGACTACAATACCAGTTTTATCCAAGAACACAATGCCACCATTATGGAGTGGATTAGGGATATAGAAGAGATTGGAGAGAGTATAGATGAGAGATAGGTTTAAGGGAAGAAAAAAACTCATCGAGATAATCAGGGCGGGCAGGGGAGATAAGTCTGGACCAGCCAGAGTTGAACTGCCAGATGATTACTTTCATAGTTGCAATGATTGTGGCCAGGTTCTAGTAGGGGAAGCCCTAGAGAACTTTAACTACACCTGCTATAAATGCTCCCACCACATGAGGATGCCTAGGCTTAAGAGGCTAGAACTCTTATTTCATGAAAACTATAAACTTATGGAGCCTGAGCGTGACAATGAGAACAAGCTAGACTTTCCAGATTACGAAGATAGACTTCAACGGGACAGAGATGCTACAGGTTTTCAAGAGGCGGTTTCTTGGGGTAGGGGAAAGATTGGCAATGAGGATCTAGTTTTCTTCACCTTAGACCCTAACTTTATCATGGGTTCAATGGGAGAGTATGTTGGAGAGGAGATTACCAAGGCTATTGAGTATGCTGACCAGGCAAACTTACCACTACTGGGAATTTCTGCCAGTGGGGGAGCTAGGATGCAAGAGGGGATTTTCTCTCTTTTCCAAATGGCTAAAACTCTTGGGGCTTTAAAGAGGTTTCAAAGCCAGGGAGGTCTTTTTATTTCCCTTTTAACTGACCCAACCTTTGGTGGGGTTACGGCTTCCTTTGCCCTCTTAGGTGATATAAATATCGCCGAGCCCAAGGCTTTAATAGGCTTTGCAGGCCCTAGGGTAATCAGAGAGACTATCGGCCAAGAGCTGCCAGCTGGTTTCCAGTCGGCTGAGTTTTTAGTTGAGAAGGGTTTTGTTGACATAATCCTAGCTAGAAATGAACAAGCAGAGACTATTGAAAAACTAATTAACTTGCACACCAGGGAGGTGAGCATATGATTACAGCATGGGAAAGGGTAAAGATGGCCAGGAGTCCAGAGAGGCCCAAGCCAACCCACTTTGTAGAGGCTCTTTTAGATGGTGTTATCGAGCTTAAGGGAGACAGATACTATGGTGATGACCAGTCTATTTACTGTGGTCTAGCCACCTTTGAAGATATGCCGCTGACCTTTATTGCTGGAGCTAAGGGTTGGGATTTAGACTCTAACATTAAGAGCAACTTTGGAATGACCTCACCTGAAGGCTATAGGAAGGCTCTAAGGTTGATGAAACAAGCTGAAAAATTCAAGAGACCTATTCTGGCTATAATTGACACACCAGGAGCCTACCCAGGCATAGGTGCTGAGAATAGGGGTCAGGGAGAGGCTATTGCCCAGTGTATTATGGAAATGCAGGCACTGAAGGTCCCAGTAATTTCGATAGTTACCGGTGAGGGTGGTTCAGGTGGAGCCCTAGCTCTTTCTATGGCAGATAGGCTATATATGATGGAAAACGCCATCTATTCTATCCTTTCTCCTGAGGGCTTTTCATCGATTATATATAAGGATAACTCTAAGGTTGAAGAATCGGCTGAAATGATGAAGCTGACTAGTTACGACCTTAAGGAATTTGGGATTATCGACGGAATTATAGAAGAGGGTACTATGGATTGGGATAAGATTTACTTATCTATTAGAAATCTGCTGGTGGCTGATTTTAGAGAGCTTTTAACTGCAGACTTTAATCAGCTTGCTGAAAATAGAATGGATAGATTTAGAAACATAGGGAGGTAATATGGCTTTAAAAATAATATCTACGGGCTCCTATACTCCAGAGGCAGCGGTAACCAATTACGATTTAGAAAAAATAATGGATACTTCCCATGAATGGATTGTCCAGAGAACTGGAATCGGTCAGAGAAGGTTTGCCAAGGATGAGGATACTTCTGACTTAGCTATTAAGTGTGCCAGAAACCTAGTTAAGGATTCTGGGAAAGATAAGATATCCCTAATATTGGTTGCTACTTTTACTCCAGATACAGTTATGCCCAACATTGCATCTCAAATCTGGGCAGATTTAGGCCTTGATGAGAAGTGTTTTTCTGTAGATGTGAATATGGCCTGTACAGGCTTCTGTGGTGCTTTAAGAATGGCAGAGTCTATGTTAGGCCTAGGAGAGAGAGCTATTGTTATAGGCAGTGAGGTTATCTCTAAGCATCTAAATATGGAAGACAGGACTACGGCTGTGCTATTTGGAGATGGTTCGGGAGGGCTAGTGGTTGAGAAAAACGACCAGGTTCAGCACTTTGATTACGGTACCGTAACTGGGGCTGAGGCTTTGACCATGAGTGCCAGGACTTTAGAGGGTAAGGACTGTTTCCTAAGGATGGAAGGTGATGAGGTCTTTAGGTTTGCTGTTAGATATGTTGAGAGTTCTATAGAGAGTATTCTAAAGAAGAACGACTTAAGTCCAGAAGACCTTGACTATATTGTCCTACATCAAGCCAATGCTAGGATTATTTCCTATATTTCAAAGAGGCTTGGAATTGATGAGACGAAATTTTATATGAATTTAAATAATTATGCCAATACATCAGCTGCCAGCATTCCGCTGGCTCTAGATGAGATGAATGGCAAGGGCTTGCTAAAGGATGGGATGAAGGTACTGGTGTCAGGATTTGGTGCAGGGCTTTCATATTGTTCGACGGTTATTAATTGGTAGGTGAAAAATGTTAAAGCAATTATTTGGAAGTAAATATCCCTTTATCCAAGGTGGAATGGCCCATATTGGTACTGGAGAATTTGCAGCTGCTGTTTCTGAAGCTGGAGGTATTGGACAAATTGCTGCAGGAGGTATGACTCCTGAGCAATTAGAAGAGGCAATAGATATAGTTTTCCAAAGGACTAACAAGGCTTTTGGAGTAAATATAATGCTAATGAACCCCCACGCAGATGCAATGGCTCAAATTATCGCAGATAAAAAAGTGCCCCTAGTGACGACAGGGGCAGGAAACCCTGCAAAATACATAGAGATGTGGAGGGAGAAGGGCATCGAAACTTTTCCGGTAATTTCATCTCCGGCCTTAGCCAGGAGAATGGAGAGGTTTGGTGCTAGTGGAGTTATCGCTGAAGGTAACGAAGCTGGAGGTCATATAGGAAAAATGACTACAATGACCCTTTTACCCCAGGTTGTGGACGTGGTAGATATACCAGTTATTGGAGCGGGAGGCTTTGCATCAGGCAAGCAAATCCTAGCTGGAGAAGTTTTAGGGGCTGCTGCCTTTCAAATTGGGACAGCTTTCCTGGTAACTGAAGAATGTCCTATACATGATAAGTTTAAGGAAAAGCTCCTTAATACCTCCGACAACCATATAACAGTTATAGGAGAAACTGTAGGAGCTCCTATCAGAGTTGTGAGAAATGCTATGACCAGAGAATACCTGGCTAGGGAAAAAGAAGGTGCTAGCTTTGAAGAGCTAGAGGTCTACACCCTAGGTGCACTGAGAGATGCCGTTATAAAGGGGGATATAGACAAAGGCTCCCTAATGGCAGGGCTAGTTTCTCCTCAACTAAAAGAAATTCAATGCGTTGAATCTATGATGAAGAATCTTTATGAAGATTACCAGAGGGAGAGGGAGAAATATTGTGAAAATTGGAAATAAAACCATGGATATTCCCATTGTCCAAGGGGGAATGGGAATAGGCATTTCCCTAGGAGAACTGGCAGGGGCTGTAGCCAGAGAAGGGGGCATGGGAACTATATCCATTCTAAATATCGGTTATGGCGAAGATGATTTTGTAGATAACGACCTTGAAGCAAATATCAGAGCCTTCCATAAGGAATTGGCCAAGGCCAGGGAGATATCTGAAGGCAAGGGTATTATCGCCGTAAACATGATGAGCGTAATTACTGACTACGATGAACTAGAAGAGGTGGTGTTAAACTCCGACGCTGATGCCTTAGTTGTTGGGGCTGGTCTAGCGCTGAATCTTCCGAAAAACAACGTAAATAATAAGCTCTTAGCGCCTATTGTTTCAAGCAAGAGGGCTCTAGAGCTAATAGTCAGGTCCTGGGTTAGGAGATATGACACTATGCCTGACTTTGTAATAGTTGAAGGTCCGGCAGCAGGAGGTCACTTAGGTTTTTCTAGGGAAGAGCTTGAGAATTATAAGCCTGGAGACTTTGACAAGGAAGTTGAAGAGATTGCTGAATATTTGAAGAGCCTAGAAGCCGAACACGGCAAGGTTCCATTTTTCGTGGCAGGGGGAGTTTTAACTGGAGAGGATTTAAGAAAGTACCAGGCCATGGGAGCTGCTGGTATCCAAATGGGAACTAGGTTCTTAGCTTCAGAAGAGTCGGGAGCCAGTCCTGAAATGAAGGAAATGATAGTCAACGCAAGTGCAGATGATTTGATTATCATAGACTCGCCAGCTGGAATTCCGGGCAGGGCTATAAACAATGAGTTTTTAAAGAGGGTTGAGAGGGAAAGAGTAATACCAAAAAAGTGTTACCTCTGCTTAAAGAGCTGTAGGCCGGCCACCACACCCTTTTGTATAAATGAAGCTTTGATAAATTCAGCTATTGGCAAGGTGGACGAAGGTCTTGTCTTTTGCGGATCCAGAGTAGATGAAATGAAGGACATTAAATCTGTCAAGGAGATAATCCAGGAGGTTTTAGAATGAAAACAGCGTTATTATTTTCAGGCCAAGGATCTCAAGTAGCTGGAATGGGCAAGGACCTATACCAAGCCTATCCAGAATTTAGGGATTTTTATGACTCCCTAAATCTTAGCTTTGACATAAAGGAAATGTCTTTTGAGGCTGATGAAAGTGAAATAAAGAAGACAATCTACACCCAACCCCTTTTGGTGGCCTTTCACCTAGGGGTATTAAGGATTCTAAAGGCTAAGGGTGTTGAATATGACTACACAGCAGGCCTAAGCTTGGGAGAGTTTTCCGCTCTTGCAGCAGCTGATGTTCTAAGCGAAGAAGATGTAATGGACTTAATTGAGAAAAGAGCTCAGTGTATGTCTGACTGCTGTAAGGAAAATCCTTCAGGCCTAATTGCAGTGGTAGGGGCAAAGACCGAGGATGTAATTGGTGTTCTAGATCAGGCAAGTATTTGGTACGGAATCGCCAACTTAAATTGCTCTGGCCAAGTGGTCCTTGGCTTAAAGGATGAGGATATGAAAGAGGCTAGAAGGCTTTTGAGGGCTGAGAAGTTTAGGGCTATCCCCTTAGATGTTGAAGGGGCCTTTCATACAGCTTGTATGGACGAAGCAACTAAAAAACTAGAACTTCTCCTGCCGAAATATGACTATAGAGAGGGTCTGCCGGTAGTGTTAAATAGAACAGGGGATTTTATCCAAGAGGACGAGGACTACCCAAGTCTACTGGCCCAGCAGGCTAGCAACACAACTTATTTTAAAAAGTCCCTACAAAAGCTAATTGATCTAGGGGTAGAGCGCTTTATTGAAATTGGATATAATGAAATATTTAAAGGATTTTTAAAGAGGATGGAAGGGGACTTTGAGGTCATCTCCCTTTCGGATTTAGATAGCCTTAAGGAGGTATAAATGGATAGAGTAGTCTTGATTACAGGAGCTGCCAATGGAATTGGCAAGGCCATTGCTGAAAAATTTCACCAGGCAGGCTATAAGCTAATACTCAATGATATCTCTTGGAAGGATAAACCCTACCAAGGTGCCCTATATTCAGAGGGAAACATCTCTGATCTTTCTTATTGTGAAGAGCTGGTTAAGGAAGGAATAGAGACATTTGAGCAAATAGATGTTCTGGTAAACAACGCTGGTATTACCAGAGACAATTTGATTATGAGGATGTCAGAGGCAGATTATGACTCGGTTATGGACGTTAACGCCAAGGGAACTTTCAACATGATGAAGGCCATTGCCAGGCCTATGATGAGAAATAGGTCTGGTAGGATTATAAACATGGCTTCAGTGGTTGGAATAGCTGGAAATGCTGGCCAAGTAAACTACGCAGCTTCAAAAGGAGCGGTTATTTCTATGACTAAAACCATGTCTAAGGAACTAGGGTCTAGAAATATCCTAGTTAATGCTATAGCTCCAGGATTTATCAAGTCGGATATGACTGATGAGTTAGCAGAAGACTGGATTGAGAAGATTGTAGAAAATATCCCCTTAGGACAACTTGGAAGTCCAGAAGATGTGGCTAATCTAGCGCTTTTCCTAGCTTCAGAAGACTCTAGCTATATAACTGGCCAAGTTATAAGTATTGACGGAGGTTTAAGCATATAATGAGTAGAAGAGTTGTTATCACCGGCATGGGTGGAATTACCCCTATAGGCAATGATATTGAAGAAATAAGAAAAAATCTTAAGGCTGGTTACAACGGTATCGGTCCAATTAGCTACTACGATACTAGCGAAAGAGAAGTTAAGCTAGCAGGAGAGGTTAAGGGCTTTGACGCTGAAGAGTTTATGACTAGAAAAGATGCCAGAAGAATGGATCAGGTTTCTAGGTTTGGAATTGCAGCAGCCAGGAAGGCCTTAGAAGATTCAGGCTTAGACTTAGAAGAAATCCAAAACAACGATAGGGTTTCAGTTTACATATCATCGGGAATCGGTGGTATGAAAACTATTCAAGACGAGACTGAAAAGGGAATAAAGAGAGGTTATGATAGAATTTCGCCTTTCTTTGTACCGATGGTTATTGCAAATATGACAGCAGCTCATGTATCTATCGACTTAGGCATTAATGGTGCTTCAAACTGTCCAGTAAGTGCCTGTGCAGGTGGAATCAACGCTATAGGTGACGCCTTTAGGTCTATAAAGGATGGCTATTCAGATATTTCCTTTGCTGGAGGATCAGAGGCAGCTATCTCTGAGCTAGGTATTGGTGGTTTTACATCAATGAGAGCTCTTACGACAGCTGAAGACCCAGACAGAGGTTCAATCCCCTTTGATGAAGATAGGGCCGGTTTTGTTATGGGAGAAGGAGCAGGAGTTCTTATCCTAGAAGAGTATGAAAAAGCATTAGCAAGGGGAGCGAAGATTTACGCTGAGGTTGTTGGTTACGGCTTCACGTCAGACGCATCTCATATCACAGCTCCAAACGAAAACGGAACTTGGGCTGGTAAGGCTATGTCTAACGCCCTAGAGGAAGCTGGGCTTAAACCAGAGGACGTTAACTACATCAACGCCCATGGTACTTCTACGCCATTAAATGATGCTGTTGAAGCTAAGGCCATTCACAATGCCCTTGGCGAAGAATATGGAAGAAAGGTGCCGGTTTCTTCAACTAAATCGATGACAGGCCACCTTTTAGGAGCGGCTGGGGCTATTGAAACAATGTTCTGTGCTCTAGCAATTCAAGATGGATTTATTCCGCCAAATATCAATTTGAAAAACCCAGATAAATCCATTGAATTAAATGTTATTAGTGATAAAAGGGATATGGATGTAAATGTTGCAATGAGTAATTCCCTAGGCTTTGGTGGACACAATGGATCTGTAATAATAAGGAAATTAGAGAAATGATGGATATTAACAAAATCAAAGAAGTTATTCCCCATAGATATCCTATGCTGCTTATAGATAGGGTAGATGAAATCGAAATTGGCAAATCAGCCAAGGGTGTAAAAGCCCTTAGCTACAATGAGGCTTTTTTCCAAGGTCATTATCCTGAAAGACCGGTTATGCCGGGAGTTTTAATAGTTGAAGCTCTGGCTCAACTGGGAGCGGTAGCCCTTCTGTCGATGGAAGAGTACAAGGATACAACTCCTCTGTTTGCTGGTATAGACAAAGCCAGATTTAAAAAGCAGGTTGTTCCAGGTGATCTTTTAGAACTAGAGGTCACCCTAGAAAGATTCAGAGGTCCTATTGGCTTTGGTAAGGGACTTGCCCAAGTCGATGGCGAAGTTGCCTGTGAATGTCAACTAATGTTCTACCTAGATTCTAGCGGAGCATAAAAAAGGAGGGGTAGATTTGACCACATGTGCGAAAAGTTTTGAGGATAAATATAAGGAAATTTATGATGCCTATAGGCTTGATTTCTACAAAAATGCCTTCAAGGCTCACGATGAGAATAAGGAGCTAAGCGCCCTTGAGATGATTACCATGGAGATTGTTCTCATACTTGATGGGCCCACGGTAAATGAACTGGCTAACTTTCTAAATACCTCCCAGCCTAATGCAGCTTACAAGGTAGGATCTTTAGTGAAAAAGGGATTCTTAGACAGAGTACAATCGGAAGATGACAAACGTGAATTCTTTTTATACCCAACTAAGAAATATAAGAGAGTACATGCGGAAAGAAGAGATTTTCCTAACAGGGTAAGGAATTTTCTACTCAGTGGATTAGGCCCAGAGGAGCTTAAGCACACCAATGATTTGCTAGATTACCTGATGAACGCTGTAGATGAAGAGCTCAAACTTGAATAATGAAGCGAATATATTTAAATAAGGTAGATTCTACAAATAGCTATGCCATGAAGGGTAGCTTTAAGGAATCTACCCTTATCTACACCTATGACCAACGGGGTGGTAGGGGTAGCAGAGGTAGGAGGTGGCAAGAGGCTAGAAACAAGAGCCTAGCCATCTCTTTTCTTTTGCTGGAAAATATTAGAGAGGACTTCGTAAATTATACGGTTCTGGCAGCCTTAGCCTTAGCTAGGACATTAATAGCCTATGGTCTAGAACCCCGAATTAAGTATCCTAACGATGTTCTTTTGGAGGGTAAAAAGCTGGCTGGAATTCTGACAGAAGCCAGCCATTCAAAGGATAGAGTGGAAAAAGTGGTAATTGGAGTAGGGGTAAACATTAACCAAGCTATAGGCGACTTTCCCCTTGAAATTTCTGAAACTGCCACTTCCCTAAGAATAGCCATAGGCCTAAAACAGGACAGAGAAGCCTTTACTCAGAAGCTGATAGATAAAATGTTAGCTATAGTTGGAGAGAATCTACCAATCTCTAGTTATTGGCCTGAGTTAAAGACCTTAGCCCTTGACCCTAACCAATGGAACTTGTAGTTTTGTAAATCTAACGAATCGTGGTAAAATGAGTAAGAATATCTATTATATGCAAAGATTGGGCCTTAGCCTTCTTTAAGAGGAGGGAAAGGCCTTTTTAATGAGTCAAATCTATGATAAAATGGGAGGGTACTGAGATTTTTGGCAACTATTTTTTTAGGATGAAGGTTTTTGGAGTTAAGTCTATCAAGGATAAGAGGTCAGTCTCCAGGTCTATAATATCTAAATTACAAAACAAGTTTAAGGCTGCAGCGGCTGAAATTGAAGACCAGCAATATGAAAATAGCCTAGGCTTGGGTGTGGCCCTGGTTAGCAGTGATTACATCTATCTGGAAAAGAGTTACCAGAGTATTATGGAATATATAGAATCTAATTACCCGGTTGAAATTTATGAATCGGATTATCACATAGAGTAGGTTGATAGTATTTTAAATCAAAAGGAAATAGACGAGGTTATCCTCCTTTTAGAAGAAATGTACCCTGATGCTAAAGTAGAGCTAGACTATGAGTCGGATCTAGACTTATTGATTGCCACTATTCTGTCGGCCCAGTGTACTGATGTCCGTGTAAACATAGTTACAAAAGAGCTTTTTAAAGAGTGTAAGACCCCAGAGGACTACCTAGCCCTAGGTGTTGACGAGTTAGGTAAAAGGATTAAATCCTGTGGTTTATGGGGAAGTAAAAGTAGAAATATAATTGCCACATCGAAGATGTTAATAGAAAAATTTGGTGGACAGGTTCCCCAGACTATTGAGGAGCTTATGGAACTGCCGGGGGTTGGGAGAAAAACTGCAAATGTGGTTGCATCTAACCTCTTTGGGGTGCCTGCCATTGCAGTAGACACCCATGTTTTTAGGGTTTCTAATAGAATTGGCCTTAGCGATGGAAAGACGGTTGATGTGGTAGAAAAACAGCTGATGGAAGTCATAGCCAGAGATGAGTGGACTAATAGCCATCACAGGATAATTTTTCATGGCAGAAAGGTTTGTAAAGCAAGAAATCCTCTTTGCCCAGACTGTGGGATTAAAGATATTTGCTTGTACTACAGAGGTGAGTGATGAAAAGGAAATTAATAGGTGTTTTTTCCCTATCTCTAGTATTGTTTCTAAGCTCCTGTTCAGGAGGCTATAGGCAATCGAAGATGAGTGAGAGACAGCTTCTAGACTCTCTAGCTATATATGAGGGAGTAACAATAAATGGTGAGAGGATGGCCGGTAAATCTAGGCTTACTGCTGAAGAAGGTCTAAAGGCTAAACTTGAGCCTAAGCTGACAGATGTAGAGATTTCTATGGTCGGTGGTGATGAAAAATTCACCTATACTTTAAAAGATCTAGGCTATAAATATGATTACAGCAAGGTAACTAATGAGGCTTATAACCTTGGAAGGGAAGGAAGCGACGAGGAAAGACTGGCAAAAATCGAAGAGATTAAAAAGGATAGGCCAGATTTTAAACTAGAGCTAACCAGAGATCAGGAGGTTTTTGACTCAGTAGTTGATGAGATAGATTCTGTTATTAGCATACCGTCCACCTTTGAAGGCTATGCCTTTGATAAAGAGACTGAAAAAGTCTACGCCTTAGTCGGTGAAGATGGCTTGGAAGTAGATAAGGAGAAGTTAGTAGCTGATATAGAGAGCCTGGCAGATAAGGGGGGAGAAGTAGAGATAAGACTAGTTGAAACCAGTAGAAATCGAGACGCTGAAGAGATAGCTGCAGGTGTAGATGGGGTAATAGGTGAAGCTGAGTCTTACTTTGACGCAGGCTACTGGGAAAGGGCTGAAAATATCAGAGTTTCCAGCGAAGAGCTTGATGGAGTTGTAATCAACCCAGGAGAAAGCTTTAGCTTTAATGATTTTATTGGAGATACGACCTATAACAAGGGCTACCATCAGACCATTGTCCTTTCAGGGGTAGAAGAAGTTCCTGGCATGGGAGGTGGGGTCTGTCAAACGTCGACAGCCTTATACCAAGCCCTATTAAAGGCAGATTTAGATATAGTAGAGAGACACCCTCACACTTGGAAGTTAAACTACCATGAGGGGGGCTTAGATGCGGCAGTAGATTATGGGATTATCGACCTAGTTATGGTAAATAACTTTGATTTTCCAGTAGTCATTAGGACCTACCATGAGCCTGGCTATATAGACTTTAAGATTTTAGGTGACACAAGCAAGAAAAACTACGATATTAGCCTAGTATCTTACCAGAGCTATACTTCAGAAAGTTCAACTATATATAAATATGACCCAAACTTAGGCCCAGGCGAAGAAGTTTACGAAACTTGGGGCCATAGTGGTTCGGGTTGGACAGCGTATAAGAGAAATGAAAGTACAGGAGAAGAAGAGTATATTAACGAAACCCACTATCCACCGGTTGATTCGGTCGTTAGAAAGGGTTCATAAAAAGGAGATTCAAAAGATGAAAAAATCAGTATTTGCACTTCTTTTAGTTTTTTTCCTAGGGGCAACTGGTTGCGTAAGCAAGGTGCCTAGTGGTGCTAATGCAGGAGAGATTGGTGTAGAAAATCAAGCTAGGATGTCAAACGAAGAACTATTAGAATCTAAGGCTATTTATACCGGAGTTAGCGCAGGTGAAATTGACCTAAGCGGGTTAAATATCCTAGCAGCTGAAAATAAGCTAAGGGAAGAGCTAGGTAGCCAGCTAGAAGAAAAGGTAAATCTAATATATGGTGACCAAACCCTATCCTACACTCTGGCGGAACTAGGCTACGAGATTGACTTTGAGGCTATCGCTTCAGCGGCCCATAAGATAGGAAGAGAAGGCGAATATGACCAAAGACTGGAGGCTATTTTAGATTTAAAGAAAAATCCAGTAGAAATTCCAGTAGAGATGACGATAGACGATGAAGTTCTAAAGGCAAATATTATGACTGTAGCATCTCAAGTCTCAGAACCTGGAGAGCCAAATAGGTATGAATTTAATTTTGATACTGGCTCGGTAATAGGTATCCAAGGTAAGGCAGGTAAGGAGTTAGACCAGGAAAAGCTCTTTAATGATTTGAAAGCCAATCCTCATGGAGATATCCAACTTGTTATCAAAGATGTTTTAGATGAAGGCAACGCTGAAGAAATTGCTAAGAGAGTAAATGGAACTATAGCCACAGCCAGAACCTATTACAACAATGGTTACTGGGAGAGGGCGGAAAATATTAGAGTTTCAATTAGGCAAATTGATGGCTTGGTTATCGGACCTAAAGAGACCTTTAGCTATAATGACTATATGGGAGACACAACGCCAGAGTTAGGCTATGTTCAGGCTATAGTTATAGATGAAAACGACCAACAGGTTCCAGGCTATGGTGGGGGAGTTTGCCAAACGTCGACAACCCTATATCATGCAGCTCTTAAGTCAGGTATGGAAGTTATCAATAGGGCACCTCATTCACTGATTATGCCTTATTCAGATGGTGGCCTTGATGCAGCGGTAGAATACGGATCGGCTGATTTAGCTTTAAGAAATCCTTACGACTTTCCAATAGTTGTTAGGGCCTATGACTCGCCAGGTATCATAGACTTTGAACTTCTTGGAGATACGGGAGCAGTAGAGACTTTTGAAATTTGGTCAGAGTATCAGGGAGGAAACAGCTGGACCGCCTATAGGACCAGCAATGTAACTGGAGAAACCGAAACCCTGCCAGCTACTACCTATGTAGAATAATAAAATTAACCCACCTTTAGGTGGGTTTTTTTATTACCAGCAAACTTATGGTAAGATTAATATTAGCTAGATTGTTAGAATTTATTGGAGGATGCCATGAATATTGTGATGTACCAACCGGAGATTCCAGCTAACACAGGAAATATTTCTAGGACTTGTCTTTTGACGAATACTAAACTACACTTAATAGAGCCCCTAGGCTTTAAATTATATGACAAACAATTAAAAAGAGCTGGTTTAGATTACTGGGAGGCCTTAGGAGTAAAAGTTTATCAGGACTTTGAGGACTTTTTAACTAAGAATCAAAGAGCTAATCTTTTTTTTGCAAGCACAAAGGCCGATAAGTTTTACCATCAGGTTAGATATCCGGAAAATTCTTATATAGTAATGGGGCCAGAATCAAGAGGCTTGCCCAGTGAATTGTTAGCCTCTGGTATGGGTCAGCTAGTGAAGGTTCCTATGGTCAAGGATAGTGATAGAAGCTTAAATTTAGCTAATGCGGCGGCTATAATTCTCTACGAAGCTCTTCGCCAGCAGGACTTTAAATCCCTATAAAATAGGACTATTTAAAAGATATTTTAGCTTATACATAATATATATATTATGTTTTGTCCGTCCACACCAAGTTTATTTTAAAATATCTGCTCCTTTTGTCCTTTAGCCCCTTGAACTATCTTCAGTCTATGCTATAATGATTATTGCTAAGAGCTTGAAGGTTTACTTATATCGATGAATGTATTATAACGAACTTAGAGCTAGTCAAAGTCCTAACAAAGTTCTCTTGAAGGGCTTGGATTTTAGACCTTGGCCGAAGTAAATTTCAGAGAAATTACTTGTATGGAAAAAAAGATTTATACAATAATTTGGGTTATAACGTTTTATATGTTATAATCATAGTCGTAGAGGGTAGAACCCTTCTAAACTACAACAATTATAAAAAGCTTGAGAGAGCATACATGCATAATTCTAAAATTATCCATTAAGGGGAGGGTTAATACACTTTCAACTAAACATTTAAGTATTAAACGAATAAGGGCCTTAATGAGTGGATAAGTTTTAGAATTTTTTTATTTCCCTGAAAAGGGCCTAGGAAACTAGGCAAAAAAGACTTTAACATAGCAATGCTGTGTTAAATAATATATTTAGGAGGTGAGTCTATGCGTCTAGAATTAGGAAATATCCTAATAAAAGATGTTCAATTTGGAAATGAAACCAAAGTTGAGGATCACGTGCTTTATGTCAACAAAGAGGAGCTTATTGAGCTAATCAAAGAGGACGAGCACATTACGAATGTAGACGTAGACCTAGCAAAACCTGGTGAGTCTGTAAGGATTACACCAGTTAAGGACGTCGTAGAACCACGAGTAAAGGTTGATGGACCTGGAGTAGTATTCCCTGGAATACTGGGTGGTGTTGAGCAAGTAGGCTCAGGTAGAACCCATGTACTAAAAAATACTGCTGTATTAACAGTAGGTAAAGTCGTTGGTTTCCAAGAGGGGATCGTCGATATGACTGGCCCAGGTGCCGAGTATACTCCATTTTCACAAACTTACAACGTAGTTCTTGACATCGAAAGACAAGAAGGCCTAACTTCTCACCAACATGAGAGAGCTTGTAGACTAGCAGGCTTCAAGGCAGCATCATACCTAGCAGAAGCTGGTAGAGATGTTGATCCAGATGAAGTTATTGCATACGAGACTAAGCCATTCTTAGAGCAGGTCAACGAGTACCCAGATTTACCAAGGGTTGCTTACGTTCAAATGATTCAAACACAAGGCCTACTTCACGACACTTATGTCTATGGAGTAGATGGAAAGCAAATTATCCCAACAATTCTATATCCAACCGAGTCAATGGATGGAGCAATTGTTTCAGGAAACTGTGTATCCGCTTGTGATAAGAATACAACCTACCACCAGGTAAATAACCCGGTAGTTGAGGCACTATACGCGATTCATGGAAAAGAAGTAAACTTCCTTGGAACGATCGTTACAAACGAGAACGTATATCTTGCCGATAAGGAAAGATCTTCGAACATGACTGCTAAGCTAGCAGAATTCTTAGGCCTTGAAGGAGTTATCGTATCTCAGGAAGGATTCGGTAACCCAGACACTGACCTAATTATGAATGCTAAGAAGCTTGCA
>CAZFXW010000020.1:0-1540 GCA_964523385.1 uncultured Peptoniphilaceae bacterium
CAACTAGGGGGAGAGGCAGTCAATGCCTTTAGATTAGGCTATGCCCTGGACAGTTGGGACAGCCTCCTCCACCATATGACAGGCCTAGGACATAAACTAGAAGACCTAGCTACCCTAGGCCTAGTTGGAAAGAGTCAAAGAGGTAACTACTATGACCTCTTTAGAAATAGATTGATTTTCCCCATAGTCGATATTAGAAACAGGGTTATCGGTTTTGGAGGCAGGGCCCTAGGGGAAGATAGGGCTAAATACATTAATTCACCAGAAACGCCAGTCTACCACAAGGGAGACAACCTCTACGCCATCAACCACATTCACCAGAGCAATCAGCGAGAAAGGTTGGTCTTGGTAGAGGGATATATGGATGTAATCGGACTTTGGCAGGGTGGGATAGACTATAGTGTGGCAGGCTTAGGAACTGCCCTAACCCAGGCCCAGGCTAAATTGGCAGCGAGATATGCAAATCAGATTTATATCTGCTTTGACTATGATCCAGCTGGCCTAAAGGCCACTTTAGCAGCCCTAGAGGTATTTGAATCTATTAAAAAGATTCCAAGGGTAATTATACTTGAAGAGGGACTAGACCCAGATGACTATATTCTTAAATATGGCAGTCAAGGCTTTGAAAAGGCCATGGAAGCTGCCCAGTCTCCGACGATTTTTAGAATAGAAAATGCTATCATGGGCAAGAACCTTGAGGATCCAATGGTTCTCAACCAGCTAATTCCTGAAATAAGAGAGGCTATAAATAAAAACCAATCCCAGATTGTTAGAGATGACTATACCAAGTATGCTGCAGATTTACTTAGAGTTGACTACCAATCTCTTAGGGTGGATATGGCTCAGGAATCTGGAAGAGAAACTAAAAAGACTTTTGTCAGGCCAGAGGAAAAGAAGTCTAGGCCTAGGAGGGTTCCGCCTCTTATTACCGAAGCTTTAATCTTGGCTAGCAGGGATAAGACAGTCTATGATAGCCATAGGGCTTTTATTGACAAAGTGGGAAATTATGGATATAATCACATACTTGAGGATTTAAACCAATTATATAAAGATGAAATCACCTTTGAAGATTTCATCACTAGGCTCCCATCTACCTTGAGGGAGGGGGTAGAAGAGGCTAGGGATTATTCCTTAGACGACTACCAAAGGCGGGTTGCCGAGTTAGACAAGAGACTCCAGATGGTTCAGCTTCAAGAGGAGCTGGAGAAACTTCAGGAGGAGCTTAGTATGCTTATGTCCCTTGCTGATGGGCAAAAGGATACAGACGTAGACGATATATTAAGGGAAAAGATGAGTAGATACCAAGAGGTCTTGGCAAAAACTAAGACTTCCGGTAATAATGGGGGTATATATGGGTAAAAATACAATAAACAAAAAAATACACGATATTGCATATGACCTAAGGGAAGAAGCTAAGGACACGGAAGATATTGTAACCCAAGCTCAAATCCTTGACCATGAAGGAGTCGAGGACTTATCTGAAAAAGAAATCGAATCCCTTAAAAAGGAACTTTTAGACTCGGGCATCACCATTATCGAA
>CAZFXW010000020.1:1550-15469 GCA_964523385.1 uncultured Peptoniphilaceae bacterium
AAGAAGAGGAAGATTTAGATGGCCTAGACATCGATTCGGATATCGACGACCATGAAGAGGAAGAAGATGAAGAGGAGAGAAACAGGAGAAAGGCTAAGGAAATATCTAGATCTGCCAATGCAAACGTAGATGATCCAGTAAAGCTATATTTAAAGGAAATTGGAAAGATTCCTCTACTCACTGGTGAGGAAGAGGTAATTTTGGCCAAGGGTATGGAAGCAGGAGATGTATCCTGTAAGAAAAAATTAGCTGAGGCAAATCTTAGGCTAGTTGTATCTATTGCTAAGAAGTACGTAGGAAGAGGCATGTCCTTCCTAGACCTTATCCAAGAAGGGAACATGGGTCTGATGAGGGCGGTAGACAAATTCGATTACAAGAGAGGCTTTAAGTTCTCTACCTATGCCACCTGGTGGATTAGGCAGGCCATAACTAGGGCCATAGCTGATCAGGCTAGGACCATTAGAATACCAGTCCATATGGTTGAGACTATCAACAAACTGGTTAGAATTCAAAGACAACTGGTCCAAGAGCTGGGCAGAGAGCCGACAAATGAGGAAATCGCCGAAGAAATGGGAATCGAAGTATCCAGAGTAAGGGAAGTTAAGAAGATAGCCCAAGAGCCAGTATCCCTTGAGACACCTATTGGTGAAGAGGAAGACTCAAACCTTGGTGACTTTATCGAGGACGAGACGGCCTTAGCTCCGGACGATGCGGCTAATTACACCATGTTAAAGGAAGAGTTAGACTATATTCTTGACGGCCTTTCAGAAAGAGAGAGAAGGGTATTAGAGTTGAGGTTTGGCCTTATCGACGGTACTCCTAGGACCTTAGAAGAGGTAGGTAAGGTGTTTGACGTTACCAGAGAGAGGATTAGGCAAATTGAAGCCAAGGCCCTTAGAAAACTTCAGCATCCGAGCAAGGCTCAGAAGCTAAAGGACTTCCTGTCCTAATGCAAAGCCAAAGGCTTCAGATAATATATGACCTAGTAGGGGAAGGGGATATTGTGGCAGACATCGGTTCTGACCATGGCCTCCTTCCCCTTGCTTTAGTTGAAAATGAAAGGGCAGGCTTGGTGATAGCATCTGATATTAACCCAGCCTCCTTTATTAAACTTAAAAGGACCTTAGCCCATCACAAAAAGGGTAATAGGATTATCACCAGAATAGCCGATGGGCTAAAGGACTGGGACCTAGACCAGCCTGAGGTTATAGTATTAGCTGGTATGGGTGGTGGGCTAATTATCCAAATAATAAAGTCTGCTCCTGAACTAGTACAAGGAGTCCAAAGGCTAGTAATCCAGGCCAACACACAAAAGGAAGAGCTAAGACGTTTTCTCCAGGACTTTGGATTTAAAATCTGTCAAGAGAGGGATTTGATTGAAAAGGAAGTCTACTATAACTTTATAGTGGCCCAACCAGGAAAAGGTAATTATCAGAGTCTCTGGGACTTTAAGTACGGCAAGCTAATCCTAGAGGCTGGAGGAGACCATACCTTAGCCTGGCTAGAAGAGCAGAAAGAAATAACCCAAAACCTTCTTAGTGGAAAACTGCCAGAGGCGAGAAGAGAAGAACTAGAGGATAAAATTTCAGAAATTGAGGAGATAATCCGATGTTATTGGAAGAATTAATAGAAATAATGGAAGATTGGGCACCTGTAGAAACCCAGGAAGAATGGGATAATTCGGGCCTTCAAATAGGATCTAAAGCTGATAATATAGAAGCTATAGTCTTAGCCTTAGACTTAGAAGAGGTCTATTTAGACCTGGCCATAGAAAAGGGAGCTAACTTGGTAATAACCCACCACCCGATGATATTTGGTGGGATAAGTTCAATAGACTACCAGACCCCTATGGGGAAGATGATTAAAAAGGCAGTGGAAAACGGTATCAATATTTATGCCGCACACACCAATCTAGACAAAGCCCTAGGTGGGGTTAATGACGCCTTGGCCCAGAGTCTAGACTACAGCTTGGAAAATAATCTTGAAGACGAAGAGTTTTCAATAGGCAGGTGGGGCAATATCCACGAGATTAGCCTAGGAGACCTGGCAAAAAAAGCTAAGGAGAGGCTAGGAGCTTCCCTTGTTGTGGCCTATGGAGACCTAGATAGGAAGGTAGAAAAATTGGCGGTAGTTGGTGGTTCTGGAGCTTCTTTCATACCCCAGGCCCTGGCCCTAGGTATTGACTGTATCATTACCGGTGATGTTAAACACCATGAAGCTAGAGACGCCTTGGCCCAAGGGATAGGGATTTTAGACGTAGGCCACTACCACTCGGAAATACCGGTCCTAGACAAGATAAAGGAAAAGTTAGAGGCTTCAAAGGTCAATCTTCCAATCTTTATAGAGGATTTAGGAGACGACAGGCATAAGTTCTAATTGATAACAACTATTATTCATGTTATAATAAACCAAGAGAGTATCCTATACAATCGCGTTTCGACGAGGAAAGTCCGTGCACTTAAGGGCAATGATGCTTGGTAACGCCAAGTGAGGGTGACCTCAAGGATAGTGCAACAGAGAGATACCGCCTAGAAATAGGTAAGGGTGGAAAGGTGAGGTAAGAGCTCACCAGCGTACTGGCGACTTTACGGCTATGTAAACCCCATCTAGTGCAAAATCAAGAACGGATCATTGAAGCAGGGCCCCTCTGCGATCCTAAAGGTAGATTGCTTGAGCTTACTGGTGACTTTAAGCCTAGACAGATGATTGTTTAATACAGAACACGGCTTATGTGGATACTCTAATCTTTTGTTTATTTTTTTGTTTGATACTCTACTCAAGTGGGTATGTATGTATAGGATGAAAAATGTTTAATTTTTAAATTTTTAAAAAGAGGTGCTGTATGAGTACAGTTGGATGTGGAGGAAGCTCCACAAAAGTTGAAAGTTCACAAGCAGAAAATCAAGTAACAGAAAAAGAAACAGTTAACAAGGAGGAAAAACATATGGTAATGGTTGGTAAAGAGGCGCCAAAGTTTACAGCGCCAGCTTTCTACAAGGGAGAAATGACAAGTGTTAATCTAGAGGATTACAGAGGACAGTGGGTACTACTTTGTTTCTACCCTGGAGACTTTACATTCGTCTGAGCTACAGAAGTGGGAGCAGTTGCTGCCAGAAATGACGAGTTCGTAGACCTAGGAGTACAGGTTCTTTCAGTAAGTGTTGACTCTACTTTCGTTCACAAGGTATGGAACGACCAAGAGCTATCAAAGATTGCTGGAAAAGACGTACCATTCCCAATGCTTTCAGACTCAGGTGGAAAATTAGGAAGCCTATATGGAGTATATGACGAAGGAGCTGGAGTAGACGTTAGAGGAAGATTCCTAATCGATCCAGACGGAGTTATCCAAGCTATGGAAGTTCTTACTCCACCAGTAGGAAGAAACATTAATGAAGCACTGAGACAAATCCAAGCTTTCCAATTAGTCAGAGAAACTAAGGGTGCACAAGTTACACCTTCAGGTTGGACACCAGGCAAGAAGACTCTTAAGCCAGGAGTTGACCTAGTAGCTAAGGTCTGGGAAGAGTGGAAAGTTGAAGACGAATACTAAAAAACACTCTAAGAGCTGTGGCAACACAGCTCTTTTTTTGTGTATAATTAAGGGAAAGGAGGATATATGAAAGATAAATTCAACCAATTAGCAGAAAAACACCTAGAGGAGGCCTATGACCTTAATCTCTACTTAGCAGATAATCCAGAGAAGGGAGCCCAAGAATACAAGGCTGTAAAGGCCTTTGAAAGGGCTTGTAAAAAATATGGAATAAAGTTTGAAAAAAACCTTCTAGGTTATCCTACTGCCTTTAAAGCAGAGGTATTAAAGTCTCCCTCAGATATAAATATATGTATAATCGCAGAGTATGACGCCATGCCCAATGGCCACTCCTGTGGCCATAGCGCCTCAGGTGCAGCCTCACTATTGACTGGTCTGGCCTTTAAGGACCTTAGCCCCTTAGGCTTTAACCTAGACCTTATCGGAACTCCAGACGAGGAAGGAGAGGGCCTTAAAATTCCCATGGCTGATCAAGGTCTTTTCGATAAGTATGACCTGGCAATAATGGTCCACATGCATTCAAAAAATAAGGTGTCCTGCAAGTCCTTAGCCCTTTTTAACTACGACTTTGTCTTTACTGGTAAACCAGCCCATGCTACTGGTGCCCCTTGGGACGGGGATAATGCTCTAAATGGCCTCCAGCTAATGATTCACGCCTTTGACATGATGAGGCAGAAATTGAGAGATGGTTCTAGAGTAGAGGGTATGATTACCTATGGAGGTGAGGCAATTAACACCATACCAGCCAAAGCCATAGGCAGATACACCTTTAGGACATTAGATGCAGTTTACCTTGAGGAAGATGTCCAACCAATGGTCTTTGACGCAGCCAGAGGGGCGGCCATGGCTACCCAGACCTATGTCCAGTGGAAGCAGTACGGCTACTTCTTTAAAGAGGTTCTTACCCTACCGACGGCAGAAGCAGAGCTGGCTGAATTATTTGCCAGTCTAGATAGGAATCTGGACTATGGAGAAGATATATTCGGTTCAACTGACATGGGTAATGTAAGCTACAGGTGTCCAGCCCTCCATCCGACCATGGCTATCACTGGAGGAAAGGACTATGGCCTCCACACTGACGACTTTGAAACTATGATGAGGACAAGTCATGCCAAGGATGCTATCCTAGATTCGGCCAAGCTAATGGGTGGCCTTATAGTAAGAACTGTTCTAGATTCAAATTTTAGAGAGACAATCAGAGAGGAATTTGAAGCCGGTAGAAAATAAATTTATGTACTTGCAAATGTTTTCATGTTATAATTACACCATTAGATAAAGGGGGAATAGAATTGAAAGTTTATTCAACTGATAAGATAAAGAACTTGGCTTTAGTAGGCCACTCAGGAGTTGGAAAGACAACTCTAGTCGATGCATTGCTCTACCAAACAGGTAAACTAAAGCAAAGGGGAACTGTGGAAGATAAGAACACGGTTTCAGACTATAGCCAGGTTGAAAAGGAAAGGCGTATCTCTACGTCCACATCGCTGATTCCCGTAGAATATGAAAATCACAAGATTAACCTAATCGATACACCAGGTTACTTTGACTTTATGGGTGAATTTATTGGAGCGGTAAGAGCTGCTGAGTCAGCCCTCTTAGTTATGGACGCACAAAGTGGCATCCAAGTCGGTACAGAAAAGGCATGGAACTACTCGGAGAGGATATCCCTTCCAAGGTTAATCTTTTTAAATAAAATGGACAGGGAAAATGTCAACTTTGCCAAGGCAGTATCCCAACTTAGGGAAACCTACGGCAATAAGGTTATTCCACTGACTATCACCCTAGGTGAAGGCGAGAGCTTTACTGGGTTAATAGATGTACTTAATAATAAGGCCTATGAATACGATAACTACGAAAGAAAAGAAGTTCCAATACCAGCAGATAGGGTAGATGAAGTAAAGGTAGTTTATGATGAAATTGCTGAAGCTATCGCTGAAAGTTCTGATGAGCTGATGGAAAAATTCTTCGCAGAAGAAGACTTTACCCACGAAGACTTCTTAAAGGGCCTTTCAATAGCTATCCTAGAGGGTAGAGTTGTACCACTAGTGGCTGGTTCTTGTGAGACTGGCGCTGGAATTGATATCCTGCTTGATATTATTGTCGAATACATGCCAGCTCCAAACGATGAAAGGGCTAACCTAGGCTTTAGAACCGAGGAAGGTACTATCAGACACCACGTTGATGATTCTGAACCATTCTCAGGTGTTGTCTTTAAGACCATTATCGATCCATTTATAGGAAATATTTCCCTAGTAAAGATAAGTTCTGGTAAGCTTACTAAGGAAACTAACCTAAAGAACCTATCCAAGGGAATCTCTGAGAAGATTGGATCAATGTTCTTCCTAAGCGGAAAAGAGCAGATAGAAACCGATGCAGCATCAGCAGGCGATATCGTAGCCCTACCTAGGTTAAACAAGACTGAAACTGGTGACACCCTGTCTGACGAAATCAACAGGACAACCTACAAGATGGTCGACTATCCAAAGCCAAATATGTTCTACGCCATAGAACCAGCTACAAAGACCGACGAGGAAAAGATTGGTCACGGCCTATCAAGACTAGCTGAAGAAGATCCAACCTTCACCTACGAGAGAGAGCCAATGACTAAGCAGCTTCTAATTGGAGGCCAAGGAAATGTTCAGCTTGACGTAGCCATAGACAGACTAAAAGAAGAGTTTGGAGTCAGTGTAAATGTAATCCCAGTTAAGATTCCTTACAAGGAGACTATCAAGGGAGCATCTGACGTTCAAGGTAGACATAGAAAGCAGTCCGGTGGAGCGGGACAATTTGGTGATGTTCACGTAAGATTCTCCCCAACCGACCAAGAGTTCGTCTTCGAGGAAGAGGTCTTTGGAGGCTCAGTACCTAGAAACTACTTCCCAGCAGTAATGAAGGGAATCGAAGAAGCTATGGAATCTGGTGTACTGGCAGGCTACCCCGTAACAGGTATTAAAGCAGTCCTTCACGACGGTTCCTACCACCCAGTAGACTCAAATGAGATGGCCTTTAAACTAGCAGCTTCCCTAGCCTTTAGAAAGGGAATACAAGATGCTAACCCAATCCTTCTAGAGCCAATCTACAAAGTAGAGGTAACTGTTCCAGAGGCCCACATGGGTGACGTTATGGGTGACTTGAACAAGAGGCGTGGTAGAATTCTGGGCATGGAGTCAGATGACTTTGGAAATCAAATTATCATCGGTGAAGCTCCTTATGCAGAGCTACTTGATTTTGCAGTTGACCTAAGGTCAATGACTCACGCTTCAGGTAACTTCTCTATGGAAATGGAAAAGTACGAAGACGTGCCAGCAGAAATCTCCAAGGAAATAATAGCTAAAGCTAACGCTGACGCAGAATAAAAAAGTCGCGCCTAGGCGCGGCTTTTTATTTTCATTACTGAGTAGAGATCTAGCCTAGAGGGCTAATCTCCTTTACTAATTGCTACTTATTTTGTATCATATAGTAAGGATTAGAAGATGGTGGTGATTAAATGGTTGATGATAAGAAGCGAGAAGCGAGTGAAGATCAAGAAACAAAAAAGCTCTCCCTTGAAGAAATCAAAAATGATGAAATCAAAAACGAAGAAGTTGTAAGCGAAGAAAACAAAAGTGAAAAATCCCATGCTGATGTAGTTAAAAAAGAAGATAGTAAAGAAGAAACAGAAGCTAAGGCAAAAGAAGAGTCTTTAGATGACCCGACTTTGGAGAAAAAAACAGCTGAAGAAAAAGAAACTGGAGCAAAAGAAGAACAGGATGCTGCTGACAAAAAAGAGGTTGTCAAAGACAAGGCTGACCTTGAAGGAGAGGCTGAATCTGGAGAAGATGAAGACTTAGATGGAGTTATACCCTACACAGGCAGGGTTCCAGTGGACTACGATAAAAAAGATCAGGCGAAGGCAGTCGATAAAGAAAAGGACAAGCCTAGAAAGGATCCTCTAGATAGGGATTACTATCCGGAAAAAAGTAAAGCCAGTAGAATAGCAGGAATCATAGGAAATCTTATCTTTGTCCTAGTGATCCTTTCCCTACTCTCTGTAACGGTAGTTAATGTTACTTCCTTTATAACAGGCAAACACCCGTCGATTTTAGGTCGTTCTATGATAATCATCGATGAAGATAGCATGAGGCCAACCCTAGATGAAAATGACGCTATAGTGGTGAAAGCTGTGGAATCAAACCAGGTCCAGCAAGGAGACCTTATGATTTATGAATCTAGAACTGGTGGTAAGCTGATTACAGGTTGGGTAACCAAGGTCCTCCCTGAGGATAAGTTTCAAGTGAAAAAACACCTTGATGACGAGGAATACGTGGTTATTGAAGGGATAGCAGTTTTAGGAACTGCCAGCTATATCTTAAGGAATGTAGGAGGATTTATTAATTTTCTAACCCATCCAGTTGGTATCCTATCGCTGATCCTAGTGCTTACAGCAATATACTTAGGTTTGTCATGGTATAGGAAGAAAAAACAAGAAAAGATGCCAGTTGACAAGTAGGTCAAAGATGGTATAATTAGATAAGCCCCTAGCCTAGGGGCTTAATCTTTAATTTTAAAGTCAAAGAAAGTCTAAGTCGGAGGTGGTTATGAGCGGTTTAACAGGTAATATAGAGAGGTTTCTAAAGGAAATGTTAAAAGAGAGCGAAGGTCATATTGAAATTGGAAGAAATGATCTGGCTGAAAGGTTTGGCTGTGCTCCTTCTCAGATTAACTACGTCCTTTCTACTAGATTTACCCCCTACAAGGGTTATTGTATAGAATCTAGAAGGGGAGGTTCTGGCTATATAAGGATAATAAAGCTGGCCAGGGAACCAGAGGAGACGGTTGAAAAGATTTTAGAAAACACAATCAGTGATTCTATCACCAAGGACAGAGCAAGATCCATTATCGATTCCCTTTTGGATGAGGGAATTATAAATAAAAGAGAGTGTCTGATTATCAGGCATGCAACCGATGATCAAGCTATTGCAGATGTGCCTATGGATTTTAGAAATAAAATCAGGGCTCAGATTTTGAAAAATATACTAGTAGTATTTTTAAGGTAGGTGGCTTATGAAATGTGATAAATGCGAAAAAGAAGCTACTATTGAGATGGTAATTACAGATGAGGGTGAAGTTACCAATGTGAACCTCTGTATAGACTGCTACCAGAATATGATGGATGAAAAAGGCATGGATATAGACCAGGGGACAGGAGACATATTTGGAGATATTCTATCAGCCCTTCTTTCCTTCTCTACTGTTGAAGAAGAAGAGTTTGAGCCTAGAGATGGAGACTACATTAAGTGTTTAAAGTGTGGACAAAGTGCAGGAGACTTAAGACGGACAGCTGTTTTTGGCTGTGAAAATTGCTACAAGGTTCACAAGGAGCTGGCTCTAGGACTTCTTCAGAAAATTCAAGGCTCTAATAAATATGTGGGCCTACATCCTCAAAGTTACGACCAGTTCATTGACATCCAGAGTCAGATAAATAGAGAAAATCAGCTCTTAGAAGAGCTTATAGAAGAAGAGCGATATGAGGAAGCAGCCAAAGTTAAGAGGGAAATAGATAGGCTAAAGACCTCCCTTGAAGAGATGGAGGCAGATATTAATGACTAATTGGAGACAGGCCTATGGGCCAGAAGAAGACGTAATAATTTCTTCTAGGATTAGATATGGAAGAAATCTCAAGGGATATAACTTCCCAAACTTTGCCGGAGCTGAGGAGAGGCAGGAAGTTTTCAAAAAACTCTCTGGCGCCATACAAGGCTCTTGGCCAAATTCTTATTCATGTAGGAAACTTAAAGATATAGAAACTCCCCAGGTCCTGGTGGAGAATCAGCTAATAAGCCCAGAGCTTATTGATAATTCAGAAGATTCAGGTTTTTGCCTATCACAAGATCAGACAATTAACTTTCTAATAAATGAAGAAGACCACCTAAAGCTCCAAATAATCAGGCCGGGCCTAGTTCTAGGCCAGTCTTTGAAGGAAGCTAACCAGCTGATAGATAAGCTGGAAGAGTCCTTAGACTTTGCCTACAATCCTGATTTTGGCTACCTAACCTCCAGTGCCACAAACACTGGTACAGGCTTAAGGGCCTCTGTAATTATGCACTTGCCTGGCCTAGATGAATCAGGCCTTATTCCAGGCCTTAGGGATTCACTGGGCAAGTTAGGTATTGTGGTAAGAAGTGGCTATGGGCAAAATACGGGCTACCTCTACCAGATTTCCAACCAGAGAACCCTTGGAGTATCAGAAGAAGAAGCGGTAGAAAAATTAGAAACCATAGTCTTGGGTATAGCTAAAAGAGAGAGAAATATCAGAGAAGAATTTCTCAGACATAATAGATTAGACTTGGAAGACTTGGTCTTTAGATCCCTAGGCCTTTTGAAAAATGCAGTTCTCTTAGGAGAAGGAGAAGCAGTTGTTGCCCTATCTCTATTAAGAGCTGGCATTTCAGCTGGAATCTACAAGGGCCTAAGCCTAAAGGAAGTTACCGAGCTTATGTATAATGTTAAAAAGCACAACATCAATAAATATAAAAAGGACCTGCTCCTTGGCGGTAGTGAAGAATACGCCAGAAGTAGGTACGTTAAATCCTATTTTAAGGAGGTAGAAATATATGGACAATAGACACAGAGCCGCGTCAGCTGACGGTATACTAAAGGCAGCTGGCCAAGAGGCTTTTAAAATGAAGCACGACTATATAGGCACAGAGCATTTGCTCTTAGCCCACATCAGTTCTAGTGGCCTAGACCATATGGCTTTGGATCAGACCGGTGTTCGCTATGAACCAATTAAAGAATACCTACTTTCTAAGCTAGGCATGGGAGAAGCCACTGCCCCTCCAACTAACCTAACTCCTAGAGTTAGAAAGGTTCTAGAAAAATCTCGAGAGGTGGCTAGAGAGCTTGGCCATAATTATGTAGGGGCAGAGCATATGCTACTGGCCCTTTTAGAAGAACAGGAAGGTTTTGCCCTTTCACTGATAAAGATGCAAGGAGTAGATCCGATTGCAGTTAAAGACAAGTTATTGGAGATTACCGGTAGGAGAAGCAGGCCTAGGACTGCACCTAGAAGGCCTAATCCCTTTAACCAAGCAGCCTTTGGCGGTGGCCAAGCTAAGGAGGAAAAGTCTATGGTTGATGAGTTTTGTAGAAACCTAAATGAACTAGCCCTAGATGGAAAAATCGATCCAGTTATCGGTAGAGATAAGGAAATTGAAAGGCTAATTCAAATTCTCCTTAGAAGGACTAAAAACAATCCAGTACTAGTAGGAGAGCCTGGGGTAGGTAAAACTGCAATTGCAGAAGGTCTAGCCCAGAGAATTGTTGAGGGCAATGTGCCAGAAGTGGTAGATAACTATAATATCTACAGTTTAGATATCTCCTCCCTAATCGCCGGTACAAAATACAGAGGTGACTTTGAGGAGAGGATGAAGGGCATAATCGAAGAGATGACCAAAATGGATAATGGCCTTCTATTTATAGATGAATTTCACACCTTAATGGGAGCTGGGGGAGCAGAGGGAGCCATGGACGCTTCTAGTATCCTCAAGCCAATCCTAGCCAGAGGAGAGCTCCAAATTATCGGAGCAACGACCATTGACGAGTACAGAAAGCACATTGAAAAGGACGCTGCCTTTGAGAGAAGGCTTCAGCCTATCGATGTAGATGAGCCATCAGTTGAAGATACAGTAAAAATACTAAAGGGTTTAAGAGATAGGTATGAGGAACATCACAATGTAAGCATAGATGATGAAGCTCTAGAAGGGGCAGCTAGCCTTTCTCATAGGTACCTTACTGATAGATTCTTGCCGGACAAGGCAATAGACTTAATCGATGAAGCGGCTTCAAAGATGAGAATCAGGAGCTATATGCCACCAGAAGTTCTAATAGAGATTGAGGAAAAATTAGAATCCCTTGAGATGGACAAGGATGAGGCAGTATCCCTTCAAGCCTTTGAAAAGGCTGCCCAGATAAGGGATGAAATCAAAGAACTTAGAGACGAGCACAGAAGTCTAGAAGAAAATTGGGAGCTGAAGAAAAACACCAGTAAAATGAATGTAGGCTTTGATCAAATCGCAGAAATCGCTGCCGAATGGTCTGGAGTTCCAGTTACAAGGATGACTGAAGAAGAAAGCGAAAAGTATCTGAGACTAGACAAGACCCTAAAAGAGACGGTTATTGGCCAAGATCAGGCAGTAGACGCAGTTTCCAGAGCTATTAAAAGAGCCAGGGTAGGATTAAAGAGTCCTGAAAAACCAGTTGGTTCCTTTATCTTTGTAGGACCTACAGGAGTAGGTAAGACTTATCTCGCTAAGACCCTAGCCCAGTCCCTATTTGACGACCAAGAAGCCATGATAAGAGTAGATATGTCCGAATATATGGAAAAGCACTCGGTTTCAAGGCTGGTAGGTTCACCTCCAGGCTATGTTGGCCACGACGAAGGAGGTCAACTAACTGAAATGGTTAGGAGAAGACCTTACTCAGTAGTCCTCTTTGATGAGATCGAAAAAGCTCACCCAGATGTCTTTAATATGCTTCTTCAAATTTTAGACGACGGTAGGCTAACCGATTCTAAGGGAAAGACAGTAGACTTTTCCAATACAATAATAATCCTGACCTCAAACGCAGGGGCTACCAGCTTAGGATCTCAGACTTCCCTTGGATTTAACCTAGGGGCTGACGAGGATAAGCATGAGTATGATAGAACAGTCCAGGTAGTAAATGAAGCCTTGAAAAAATCCTTTAGGCCAGAATTTCTAAACAGGCTAGACGACGTTATCGTCTTTGCCCACCTAAACCAGGATTCAATCGAAAAAATCTCAGGCCTACTGTTAGGTCAGATGGTTGAGAGATTGGCTGAACTTGAGATTGACCTAGAATACAGTGAAAATGTAGTAAAGCTAGTAGCAGAAGAAGGCTATGACAAGACCTTCGGTGCTAGACCAATAGAAAGATATATCAGAACGGAAATAGAAGATAAATTAGCTGAAGATATCCTTAGTGGTAGTGTTAACAAGGAAGATAAAATCCTTATCGACGTAAGGGATGGCCAGCTGGTCTTTGAAAAAAAGGAAAAGATAGAAGCTTAAGAATCCCCAGGGCTTTGCCCTGGGTATTTTTAATAAGGAGTAATTATGAGCAAGAAAACACAATACAGTTGCAATAAGTGCGATGCAATTTTTCCAGCCTGGTCAGGCAAGTGCACAGTTTGTGGTAGCTGGGGATCTATAGATGAAGTCGAGGTTGAAAAAAAAATAGCCAATAGAGCGACTAGCTCTAGTGCCAATCCAGCCCAAAGGCTCACCGACATCGGTGTAGAAAAAGAAGCTAGGCTGATAAGTGGTATATCTGAGCTAGACCGTGTTATTGGTGGAGGCCTTGTGGCTGACTCACTTAGCATATTGACGGCTACGCCAGGAGCAGGCAAGTCAACCCTTCTCTTAGAGCTGTCTAAGGCCTTTGGTGATAAGGACCTAAAGGTCCTTTATGCTTCTGGAGAAGAATCAGAATCCCAAATCAAGGCCAGAGCTTCAAGGATAATGGATGCCATACCATCAAACATCTGGCTGATTTCAACTAACTCAATGGACCAGGTTCTAGCCGAAGCTAGAAGGTTAAAGGTTGATTTTTTAGTGGTAGACTCTATCCAAACCATGACCTTAGCTGAACACGCTTCAAGGCCAGGATCGCCAGTTCAGACTGTCGAGTGCACAGCCAGCTTGATGGATCTGGCTAAAAACCCAACCTGCCCTGTTGCCGTAATGATGGTAGGCCATATGACCAAGCAAAATGAAATGGCCGGCCTTAGGACCCTAGAGCATATGGTGGATACAGTTTTAATCCTTTCAGCTGAAGAAGGAGAGGACTTAAGAATCCTATCCTCGACTAAAAACCGCTTTGGCCGAACAGGTGAAATCGGCATCTTTAAAATGGAAGAGGCGGGAATCAAGGAAGTGACCAATCCTTCTGAAGAATTTATTACCAACCGAGATCAAGACGTCATCGGATCCTGCGTATGTATGCTTAAAGAAGGCTCTAGGCATATTGCCGTCGAGGTAGAATCATTGATTTCACGTTCCTTTCAGGCCTATCCCCTTAGGATATCCCAATCCATATCTAAGGACAGGCTAAACACCCTTATAGCCATCTTAGAGGAAAGGGCTGGGGTAATACTCTACGAACACAATGTAATCCTTAAGACCACAGGAGGCTTGTCCCTAAATAAGACTAGTTCAGACCTGGCCATTCTCATGTCTATTGCTTCTTCTGCCAAGGGAGTAGCCATTGATAGAAAGGCAGCTTACTTAGGAGAAGTAGGCCTAACAGGAGAGGTAAAGCCGGTAAAAAACCTAGGACAGAAAATTAGGGAACTTGAGAGGATGGGCTATAA
>CAZFXW010000020.1:15479-20146 GCA_964523385.1 uncultured Peptoniphilaceae bacterium
CGGAGGAGAAAGTTATCAGAAAATAGGCCAGAAAATCCAATCAGTAGGAGTAGGCCATATTGGAGATTTGATTAGAGATTTATAGGCCGAGGACTTGGTTCAGATGATTTACAAAAGGCTAAAAATAGCCTATAATGGAGAGTGGAGGTTGAGATATGTTTAAAGTTGGAGATAAGATAGTTTACCCCTTACATGGTGCAGGAACCATCGTAGGAATGGAAGAAAAAGAAATACTAGGCGAGGTAAAAGAATACTTCATTATGGAAATGCCAATTGGTGAGATGGAAATTTCCATACCAGTTGAAAATGTTGAAGACGTTGGCATAAGAGATGTTTTTAAAAAGGAAGAAACTGAAGCTATTATGACGGTTTTAGAGGGAAAGTCTACTTCCATGCCGGACAACTGGAATAGAAGGTACAGGGAAAACCTAGACAAGATTAGAACTGGGGACATTTTTGAAATAGCCAGAGTAGTAAGGAACCTTGCCATTAGGGACCATAAAAAAGGTCTATCAACTGGAGAGAAGAAGATGCTTAATTCTGCTAGAAGAATGTTAGTTTCAGAGTATGTACTGGTCAATGATGTAGATGTGGAAGAGGCAGAAAAGAAAATCGAAGATGCTATATTAAATTTCGTTTAGGAGTGTTAAATGGTAAACAAAATGTTGCGAGGGCTATTCACCCTTGTAGGCCTTTCCATTGGAATGCTTTTGATATTCGGCTTGTATTTTTATGACTTACTGCCGATTCAAAATAAATTCCTCTTGGTCACGATCTACATGGTAAGTGGGATTGCCTTTGCATTGATATTTTTTACATTTTCCCATCCCGTTGTTAAGAGATTAGGTTTAGTTGCAGAGAGAGCGGAAGACGAGTTAAAGGACGTTCCCACAAAGGATATTATCATGGGAACTCTAGGATTAATACTAGGACTTATAATTGCATATTTTATATCACAAATCGTCAATTTTATTCCGCCTATACCTATTGTTGGGAGCCTAATATCTCTAGTTTTAACATTAGGAATTTACTTTATCCTTGGATACCTAGGTATTAGGTTAGCCCAAAGATCTACGGGAGATATTGAGGATTTTATCAGCAGAAGGATAAAGTCTATAGGCGGTGGCAACCATCATCATGAGGTAAAAGAAGTAAGGTCTTGCAGCCCAAAAATACTGGACACTTCGGTAATCATAGATGGGAGGATCAAAGACGTAGTGGATATAGGCTTTATAGAGGGAACCATAGTAGTTCCCAACTTCGTCCTCTTAGAGCTTCAGCACATAGCCGACTCCTCAGATAGCCTGAGGAGAAGCAAGGGTAGAAGGGGCTTGGATATCCTCAACGATTTCCAGAGTGACGGTACATTAGACCTATACATTAGCCATGAAACCTATGATGATATAGCTGAAGTGGATTCTAAGTTAATAGCCATGGCCCTAGATATTGAGGGAAAGATTATCACCAATGATTATAACCTAAATAAATTGGCAGGGGTTCAAGGAGTAGAAGTTTTAAATATCAATGAGCTTTCAAATGCCCTTAAGCCAGTGGTTATTCACGGTGAAACTATGAATCTCTTTGTTCTAAAAGAAGGCAAGGAAGAAAATCAAGGCCTATCCTACCTAGATGACGGTACCATGATTGTAATCGAAGGTGGCAAGCAGCATATTGGTGAGAATATCGATGTGATTGTCACTTCGGTCCTTCAGACATCGGCAGGGAAGATGATATTTGGAAAAGTTAAGTAGGTGGTAATTTGATTTACGGTAAAAAAGTATATGGAGTTGTCACCGCTGCAGGTTCGGGTAGTAGAATGAATCGAAAGCAAACAAAGCAGTTTATTGAAATCAAGGGAAAGTCTATACTAGAGTGGACCTTGGAAAAGCTCGACGCCTCAGCCTATATCGACCAGATAGTTCTGGTAACCAGGGAGGACGAGCTACAAAGGGCTCAAGGCCTTTTGAACAAATTAAAGAAAAGTGCCAGGGCAGTTGTTGGAGGATCTTCTAGAGAAGAATCTACCTACAAAGGCCTGGCTGATTTAGAGCCTGACTCCATCGTCCTAACCCACGATGGAGCTAGGCCTTTTATAAGACCTGAACTTATTGACTCGGCCTTGGAGAAGTTTTCCCAGTACAAGTCGATAATTTTAGGAGTGCCAGCGGTAGACACCATCAAAAAGGTAAAGGGAGCTTCTGTAGAGGAAACCCTAGAAAGGGCCACCCTCTACCACATCCAAACACCGCAAATATTTGAAACAGGACTAATCCAAAAGGCCTATGAAAAATTTAAAGGGGATTACTCAGGCTTTACTGACGATTCATCCCTAGTAGAGGCCCTAGGTGAGAAAATCTATATCCACCCAGGGGATTATCAAAATATAAAAGTTACTACAGAAGATGATTTGCTTTTAGGCCAATTGATAATGGAAGGGCAGGCGAAAGAAAATGAGAATAGGTAATGGATATGATGTCCACCCCTTTGTAGAGGATAGGGACTTAATAATCGGCGGGGTAAAGATAGCCTATGAAAGAGGCCTCTTAGGCCACTCAGACGCAGACGTCCTCGTTCACGCAATAATGGATTCAATTCTTGGAGCCCTGGCCTCTAGAGACATTGGCTATCATTTTCCGGATAATGACCCAGCCTATAAGGACATAAGCTCATTAAAGCTTTTGGCTAAGGTATGGGAATTAATGGACCAGGTTGGCTACAAATTAGCCAACCTAGACTCGGTAGTGGCGGCCCAAGAGCCTAAACTATCCAGTCACATTCCCCAGATGAAGGAAAATATTGCCAAAGAGCTTAGAGCGGACATCTCTCAAATTTCAATAAAAGCCACCACAACCGAAGAGCTAGGCTTTGTCGGTGAGAAAAAGGGAATAGAGGCTTACAGCGTCTGCCTACTGGTGGAAAAATAAGGAGGACTATGAACAGACATTACTTTACTTCAGAGTCGGTTACAGAAGGTCACCCAGATAAAATCTGTGACCAGATTTCTGATGCAATTTTAGATGCTATATTAGAAGACGATCCAATGGCCAGAGTAGCCTGTGAAACAGCTACTACCACTGGACTTATTTTAGTTATGGGTGAGATAACCACCGAAACTTATGTGGATATCCAGTCCCTAGTCAGGGAAACCCTAAGGGAAATCGGCTACACCAGGGCTAAGTTTGGCTTTGACTGTGATACTTGTTCCGTGCTAGTAGCTATCAACGAACAATCGCCAGACATCGCCATGGGCGTAGATTCAGCCTTTGACAAGTCTGACGACCCCTATAATGAAATCGGAGCAGGAGACCAGGGTATGGTTTTTGGCTATGCTTGTGATGAGACAGAGTCCTATATGCCTATGTCAATCGACCTGTCCCACAAATTAGCTAAGAGATTAGCTGATGTTAGAAAAAGTGGCAAACTCGACTATCTAAGGCCTGATGGTAAGTCTCAGGTTACAGTTGAGTACGAAGACCGTCAGATAAAAAGAGTAGACGCAGTAGTAATCGCTGCCCAACACTCTCCAGAAGTTAGCCTAGAAGATCTAAAGGAAGACATTATGAAAGAGGTTATCCAAGAGGTAATCCCAGCCCATCTTCTAGATGAGGAAACTAAGTACTATATCAACTCAACGGGTAGATTTGAAATCGGTGGACCTATGGGAGATGCAGGCCTTACTGGTAGGAAAATTATTGTCGACACCTATGGCGGCATGGCCAGACACGGTGGTGGAGCTTTTTCCGGCAAGGATCCGACAAAGGTAGACAGATCAGGTGCCTATGCAGCCAGGCACGTAGCTAAGAATATGGTGGCAGCAGGCCTGGCTAAACAGCTAGAAGTTGGCATATCCTATGCTATCGGTGTAGCCCATCCAGTTTCAATCTCGGTAGATTCATTTGGAACAGGGGTATTACCTGATGAAGAGCTTGAAAAGATTGTTAAAGAGCACTTTGACCTAAGGCCAGCAGCTGTAATCGATAGACTAGACCTGAGAAGGCCCATTTATAGGGGAACTGCAGCCTATGGCCATTTTGGTAGAGATGATTTAGACCTTTCTTGGGAGAAACTAGATATGGTACAGGAGTTAGAAAAGTACTCCAGTTCAAAGTAGGTAGTTATGTCAAGATTTAGACAAACTTTAGCTATAGATTTAGGTACAGCCGCTGTTCTGGTCTTTGAACCAGGCAAGGGAATAATATCAAATGAGCCATCAGTAGTAGCCATGGATGCCTTTAATAAGAACATCTTAGCAGTTGGCTCTAGGGCTAAAAAGATGCTAGGCAGGACCCCGGGAAACATCATAGCCACCAAGCCCATGAAAGATGGGGTTATAGCTGACTTTAACGCTACTGAGAAGATGCTCTCCTACTTTATAAAAAAAGCAAGGGGAAGAAGGCTCCTCAGGCCAAATGTGATAATCTGCGTGCCAAGTCAGAGTACCCAGGTTCAGAAAAGAGCAATCTTACAAGCTTCGAATATGGCTGGAGCTAACAGGACCTATCTAATTGAAGAACCATTGGCAGCAGGCATGGGAGCAGGCCTAAACTTGTCTGATCCAGGAGGCAACCTAATAATAGACATAGGAGGGGGAACCACTGACGTGGCGGTTATCGCCGGAGGTGGCATAGTAATCAACTCCTCTATAAAAATCGCTGGTGATAGCTTTG
>CAZFXW010000020.1:20156-20630 GCA_964523385.1 uncultured Peptoniphilaceae bacterium
TAGGGCTATCATCAGATATATTAGAACCAAATATAATATGCTTATAGGAGAGAGGACTGCAGAGGACATTAAGATAAACATTTCTACTGCTATCCTAGAGGATTTAGACTCGAGGATGTACGAGGTAAGGGGAAGGTCACTATTAAATGGCCTGCCTATGAATATCTTCGTCACATCTACCGATATCTTCCAGGCCTTAGACTCGACCATCAATGAGATTGTAAAAACAGTTCATGAAGTCTTAGACAAGACTCCACCAGAGCTGGCAGGAGATCTTTTTGACAAAGGGGCTGTTTTAACGGGAGGAGGATCCTTAATTCCCAATTTAGACTTAAGAATCGAGGATAAGATTGGTATTAGAGTTAAGAGAGATGCTGAGCCAGTGGTTTCTGTAGTAAAGGGAACTGGAAAGGCATCGGCTTGGATAAATAGACTAGAAACCGATGATAAATCCTATGTTGAGGCTAGGCGTAA
>CAZFXW010000021.1:0-16085 GCA_964523385.1 uncultured Peptoniphilaceae bacterium
AACTTCTACGGTGGTTTTGCTGATGAGGATGATATTGAAGAGGCAATAAAGACTGTAAAGGAAGACTATGATTACACCATGGACCCACATACAGCAGTGGCCTACCATGTCTATAAGGACTATGTTGAAAAAACTGGAGACGACAAGCCAACTCTGATCGCTTCAACAGCGTCCCCATATAAATTTATGGAAAAAGTCTTAAAGTCATTAGGTGAGGAAGTGCCAGCTGATGATTTTGCCGCTCTAGAGCTTTTAGAAAAGATTTCTGGGGTAGAAGTACCTAAGAATTTGGCAGAGCTTAAGGATAAGGAAGAACTTCACAAGGATATTATTAAAACATCACAGATGGAAGAAGTGATCCTTAAGCTAGTGGAGGGCTTATGATAAAGATAAGAGTGCCGGCAACTTCGGCTAACGTCGGTCCAGGCTTTGATGTTTTTGGACTGGCTGTTAAGCTCTATAACGAATTTACCTTTAGGGATTCAAATAAGTTTAAAGACAACAATCTTGTATACTATGCCTACAAGGAAACCTTTAAAGAACTTGGGAAGGAGCTAATTCCAGTTAGCATCCATATTTCCTCAGGGATTCCTATGACCAGAGGCCTTGGATCCTCCTCGACCTGCATCGTGGCGGGAGTGGCGGCAGCCCTTCAGAAAATCCAAGGAGAAGTTTCACCAAAGACCCTACTAGAGATTTCGTCAAAGCTAGAAGGCCACCCAGACAACGTGGCACCGGCTATCCTAGGGTCATTGGTAGCTTCGGTCATGGATCAAGGCAAGGTCTACCCAGTTAGATATAAAGTTCATGATGATCTGAGATTTTTGACAATAATACCTAATTTCAAGGTATCTACATCAGACGCTAGAGGAGTACTGCCAGAGCAAATACCCTACAGCGACGCCATAAATAATATATCAAGGGCAGCCCTTTTACCTATGGCTCTGGCCCAGCTAGATGAGGAAGTAATTAGAATAGCCTTAGAAGATAAGTTACATGAACCCTATAGGATGGGTCTAATCAAAGGCTTCCCTGAAGTAAAAGAAAAGGCTCTAGAGTATGGTGCCCTGGGAGTTTACCTATCTGGAGCTGGACCGACCATGATGGCCCTGACCAAAGTAGGTTCAGATGTTAAACACCATTTAGAAAACTACCTAGCTTCAGCAGGTTACAATTGGGAAATCAAAGAACTAGAACTTGACGACCAAGGAGTAGTAATCGAAAGCTTATAAGATACAAAGCGGATCCAAAAGGGTCCGCTTTTTATATACATAAATTTTCTTATACAAAAGAACAGGGGACGTATCTTTGTTCGGTTAGATAAAGAAGTTTAAGTAAAAACCCCATCCTCTCGGATGGGGTTGATTTTATTTTGCTTGTGATTTGATGTAGTTGTATAGGCTCTTAACTGGGATTCCGGTTGCTCCCTTAGGGTAGTAGCTCCACGAGCTGGTAAAGTGGGATGGGCCTGCAATGTCTAGGTGGACCCATGGCTTATCTTCTACAAATTGCTCTAGGAAGAGGCCAGCTGTAATAGCTCCACCGCCTCCCTTGGAGACTGAGTTAGTTAAGTCAGCTTCGCTGCCTTTTATAGCTTCTTCTAGCTCCTCGTTTCTAGGAAGTTCCCAGAGGTATTCACCTGAGTAGTCAGCTGCCGACTTAAAGTCTGCAAAGAGCTTGTGGTCATTGGTAACAGCTCCAATAGTATGCTGGCCAAGGGCTACAATACAGGCTCCTGTCAGTGTGGCTATATCGATGATAGACTCTGAATTTACCTCTGTTGCCGCGTAGTATAGGGCATCTGCCAGAGTTACTCTACCTTCAGCGTCGGTGTTCATAATTTCTATAGTGGTTCCTTTTTTAGATTTTACGATGTCACCATTTTTATAGGCCTTGCCTGAGATTAGGTTTTCACAAGCTGCTACAATTCCGATTACGTTTTTCTCTACTTTGTTCTTAGCTAGGGCGTAAAGACTACCAATAACTGAGGCTGAACCTGCCATATCAGTTTTCATTGTAACCATGCCGTTGGCCGGCTTGATAGCGTAGCCACCAGAATCATAAGTTAGACCTTTACCAACTAGGGCTATGGCTTCAGCATCTGCTCCTTCTGGCAAGTACTCCATAACGAAGAATCTTGGGTCTCTATTGGATCCTTGGGCTACTGAAAGGAAGGCAGTCATGCCCATTTCTTTGATTTGCTCCTTATCATAGACTGTAACTTTAATGCCTAAATCTTCCAGAGTCTCTACTGCATAGTCAGCCAAACTTTCTGGGTAGATTTCCATTGAAGGAGTGTTTACTAGCTTTCTGGCGATATTGACACCATCAACTAGGTTCTTCGTTTCCTCAACTAGCTTATCTACTTCTACGTCCGTCATTAGGCTAATGGTCTCTAAATGGCTTTCTGACTTCTCACTCTTGTAGTCGTCGAAGGCGTAGGCCTGCTGAAGGCTACCTTCAATAAGGGCTCCAAAGGCTTCTTCCTTATCAAGCTCTCCAAAGTCCTCTAGGTAATAGCTAGCTTCTTGAACTTTCGCCGCTTCTAGGGCTTTGGCTGCTTCAAAGCCTGCCATTCTATATCTGTTTAAAGAAAGATCCTCTTCCTTGCCTAGGCCAACAATAACTAGATTAGCTGTTCCTGGTCCTATTTGAGAAAAAACTGCCTTGTAGGCTCCCTTGTAGTCCAGGTCCTTTAGATAGGCCGCTAGGTCTTTGGATATGCCCTTTGGCTCTGTGCCCTCAAGAATAAAGTGCACCTTAACATCAAACTTACTATTTTTAATAAAATTCATAAATCCTCCTTTTTTATTCAAGCCTATTATACTAGAAGTCCAATAAAAAAAGAGCCTAAAAGGCTCTTTTGTTTATTCTTCCTCTTCTTCTTCAGCCTCTTCTTCGTCCTCTTCAGTTTCACCAACTGTTGGAACGTCAGCTGCATCTACTTCTTCTAATTCGCCCTCTAGGTCTTCATCGAAGATCTCTTCTTCTGGTTCGATTAGAGAAGCTACAAGCTCGTCACCTTCGCTTAGGAAAGTAAATCTATCGTCGCCGTAGATGTCTAAGTCTTCTACTAAAACAGTATCTCCATACTGCATATCAATTACATTGTATGATGCTGTGTGTGGAATGTCTGCTGGTAGACACTCGATTTCAACTTCGGTAAGTGCTTGGGCTAGTACAGAAGGTTGTAGGATGATTTCATCTCTTCCTTCAAGTACAATTGGAATTTCAACCCTAAGCTCTTCAGCCATGTCAACTTTGTAAAAGTCTACGTGAGTGTACTGGTTCTTATAAGGATGTCTAGTTACGTCCTTGAATAGTACAGGAATCGACTCATCGTCTAGGACCAGGTGGATAATGGTCGAGGAACCTGCTGATAAATAAGCCTTGTCCAGTTCCTTCTCAATAATGGAGATGCAAACCGCATCCTTTCCCTGACCGTAAATAACTCCAGGAATCTGCTGTTCCCTTCTCATAGCTCTTGCTTTAATACTGCCTTTTGTTTCTCTTTCTTCCACATTTAGCTTAATCTCTGCCATGGAATCCTCCTTTAAATTAATCATAAGGAAGATTATACCAAATGAATTGGATTTGTCCAATTCGAAACTTCCTTGATTTCCACAATATATTATACATGAAAGAGACCTTTAAATCAAGGCTTGTTTAGGATTTCATGTCAGCCTTTAATATGATATACTCTATAAAAAGATAATAAAATTAATAAGGTGGGATTATGCAAACAAATAGTAATAAAAGAAATTACTTGGTTAAGAAGGGAAGGGCCACCCGTAGCACAAACAAAAGGCGAAGGCTTAGGGCAAAGAGGAGGAAGGCAAATCTGCTGACTTTGACTTTGACTGGTTTTGCAGCCTTAATTCTTCTGGTATTTGGTTTTTTCTATATGAAGGAGAGAATTGGTGCTAGGAAATTTTCTATTAATAAAATTAAATACGATTATAATAAAGTTCAGGGCTGGAATAAGCAGTTAATCGAAGGAGGCCTTTACTATGAAAAGGTAATCTTCCCCAACTTACCCCGTGAAGTTAAGAGAGAAGCTCAGGAAGCTGGATATAAAAACCCAAGCTATCTGGATGCAAAGATAAAAAATTATATGAAAAAGGAAGGAATCAACTTTGAGGATGTAGGGATTTCCTACTATAATTTTGATACAAGGACGGTCTATGGCCTAAATGAAGAAGAGCCTTTCTTGGCCGCATCTACTACGAAGGTTCCTATTGCCCTCTATATATATGATCTGGTTTTCCAGGAGGGGCTAGACTTGGATATCCAACTGGAAATTGGGGGAAATCACATGGAAGGTGGAACAGGTATCCTTCAAGAGGAGCCAGTAGGTACTAGCCATAGTTTAAGGGAACTGACCAGCTTGATGATAACCCATTCAGACAATGTAGCCACAAATGTAATCTATGGTTTCCTAGCTGACTATAATGGAGAGTATCTTCTCAATTCATTGTCTAGGGTCTATGGTATAGAGACTAATGGTGGTAACTATCTAAGCCCCAAAGATGGAGTTTATATTATGAGGATAATTTACTTCAACGAAAATAGAAATCCTCTATACGGTAAACTTGTTCAAGATATGGAAAATACTATTTACAATGACTATTACACGAGAAAGTTAAAGAATGAAAATATTGCCCATAAAACTGGAGATTTTGAAGGCTATTATAACGATATAGGAATCTACTACGGCGATGAAGACTATGCCTTTGCAGTTTATACTAGGAATATAGGCGAAAAACATATAGGTGAAATCGGGCAAATTATCCATAATTGGCATAAAAATTAATAATAAAAAAGGAGCCTAGGGCTCCTTTTGCATGAGGATTACTTAGCAGCTTTTAAAGCCTCATCTAGGGCTTGGATAAAGCCTTCACTGGTTAGGGTTGCTCCGGTAACTGTGTCGATTTCCGAAGAATTTTCTTCAATGGCATAGCCGACTAGTGTATCTAAGGCTAGGCCTCCAAGTTCAGGTGCTTCATCTTGCTTGTGGACTAGGACATTTTCTATGTCTCCCTCATCGTTGATTTGAACAGATAGGGTTATAGGGACTTCTTCGTTATAGCCGGTGGCTGAAGCTTCATATGTACCAGGCTTATATTTTCCCTTTGCAGAGCATCCAAAGAGGATAAGGATTGGAATTAGCAATAAGCTAAGTTTTTTCATAGTATCACCTCTGGAATAATTTTATCATTTAAATTTTATATATCAAGACAAGGAGCAAAGGTGAAAAAATTTATAGTTTTTGAAGGGCCAGACGGCTGTGGGAAGTCGACCATGGCAGAAAGGCTCTACGATAATCTTGTAAAAGATAATAAAAAAGTTTTACTTTTTAGGGAGCCAGGATCTACAGTTAATGGAGAGAAGATTAGGTCAATACTTCTAGATGGCAATCCCCAGCCAAGCCATAGGACAGAAGCCTACTTGATGGCAGCTGCTCGGGCTGAATTAGTTGAAGATAAGATATTACCGGCCTTAGAAAATGAATACATTGTCCTCTTAGACAGGTACTTGCCCTCATCTTTGGTATATCAGGGTATAGTAAGAGGCCTGGGCCATGAGAAAATATATGATTTAAACCAGTTGGCTATCAAAGGGCTTTACCCTAGCCTTAGTCTTTACTATCAGGTTAGCTGGGAGAACACCCTTGAACGAAGAGGTCTGAGACAAGAACTAGATAATTTTGAAAGTCAGAGTTTGGACTTTCATAAAAGCGTACATCAGGCCTACCAATACATATATAATGAGTATAAGAAGATTTTTAACTTTATTGCTATAGACGGAAATGCAGCTATTGATGAGGTCTTTTATAGGACCTTAGAGGCCATAGGAGGGTTGCTATGAAACTGTTAATTGCCATAGTCCAAGAAGAGGACCTGGCTCTATTAAACGAGGATTTAATGGATAGGGATTTTAGGATTACCAAGGTAAGCTCTACCGGAGGTTTTTTAAAGTCGGGGAATGCCACCCTTCTAATCGGTGTTGAAGATGAAAGGATGGAAGAGGCTTTAGAGATAATAGAGGAAAATTGTAAGACTAGAAAGACTACAACCTCTATGGTAAATGCCCTATCAGCCGAATCATACATACCCTTGCCAGTTGAAGTTCAGATTGGTGGGGCTGTGGTTTTTGTCCTAGAAGTAGATCGATTTATAAGGATTTAAGATGAAAGTTTTAGTTGCAATTATTTCAGGAACTTTGACGAGAGAGGTTACAGATTGTCTTGAGGAAGGCGGCTACCAATTTACAAAGATGGCTACTTCAGGCGCTTTTTATCAGAAGGGAAACTCAACCCTACTAATTGGTTTAACTGAAAATGAGCTAGAGGAGTGTATTAGTGTAATAAGAGAAACCATAAGTCTATCCCAGCATAAAAGTGATAAGCCTGGAGTCTATGATGCAAATATCTTTGTTGTCCCTATGGAAAGTTTAAAGAACATGTGATCAGATGACTGAAAATATTTACTTAGAAGAGTTAAGGTCTAGGATAAATTTAGCTAGGCTAGGCCATTCCTATTGTTTAGAAGGAAGGGATTCTGGGGTATTAGCGGATTTGGCCCTAGCCCTCATAAGGGATATAGAATGCGGTCACCAGCCTAGCTGTGGAAGCTGTAAATTTTGTAAGGCCTTTAGCAGTCAAAGCCACGACCTAATGATTCTAGAGCCCAATGATAGGGGAGTAATACCAATAGAGGCCACTAGGACTTTAACTAATTTTTTTACTAGAAAGCCATACCAGTCTAGGTATAAGTATGGCCTAATAAAGAATACCCAAAACATGAGACAAGAGGCTGCTAACAGTATACTAAAGCTTTTAGAGGACTTGCCTAGCTATGGCAAGTTATTCTTGACCACTGACTCTAGGGAAAAACTCTTACCTACGATCTTATCCAGGTGTCAGGTTATTAGGATAGATATCTCCAGTACTGAGGCTTATCCAGAGTCTTTCTATAAGATGGCCCAGGAAATTACTAAGGGCAATTTTACCTATGCATCTAAAAAAGCTGGAGATATAGAAAAGGAAGGGGGCAATTTCCTTTCATTTATGATATCCTATATTAGCGATGCAGGCTTTTCCCCTAGCCTGTCAGGAGATAGATTGAATAGGGAAAAAATACTAACTTCCCTCAACTTGCTTATGGAGATGGAGAGAAGAAAAGAACACAATGTTAATTTCCAGATGGCTTTAGAAAGGCTTGCCTTGGAGTTTTTATATACGGAGGAAAGATGAAAAAGGTTGTAGGAATAAGATTTAAAGAAGCTGGGAAGATTTATTACTTTGATCCAGAAGATTTAAATATAGATATCGGAGATCACGTAATTGTAGAGACGGCCAGAGGAGTAGAGTATGGCTATTGCGTCAAAGCTGGCGAGGAAGTTATGTTAGAGGATTTACATAGGCCTCTAAAGCCAGTAATTAGAATTGCCGATGAACTAGATAAAAAGATTCACCAGGAAAACCAGGACAAGGCTGTAGATGCATTCGAAATTTGCAAGACCAAGATTAAAGAGCATAAGATGGAAATGCACCTTGTAGATGCAGAGTTTACCTTTGATAATAATAAGGTCCTCTTCTATTTTACCGCTGACGGTAGAGTTGACTTTAGAGAGCTGGTAAAAGACCTGGCTAATATCTTTAGATGTAGGGTAGAGCTAAGGCAGATAGGTGTAAGGGACAAGGCAAAGATAGTTGGTGGGGTCGGATCTTGTGGTCAGGTTTGCTGTTGTAAGAGATTTATGGGAGACTTTAGCCCAGTATCAATTAAAATGGTCAAGGACCAGGAACTATCCCTAAATCCTTCGAAGATTTCAGGAGCTTGCGGAAGGCTAATGTGTTGCCTTAAGTTTGAACATGAAGCCTATGAGTGTGCTCGTAAGCAAGTCCCGAGAAAAGGGACTGTAGTCTCTACAGAATACGGAGAAGGTCCTATTACTGGTAGGCACCTCCTAGACAAGAAAGTAAATGTATTAATCAGAGAGGGAGAGCACGCAGACGAAACCCATACCTTTCACCTAGCTGATGTTGAAGTTACTGACAAAAGGGAAAACAGATATGGGGACGAAGATTATTCTTATGAAGAAGATTAAATAAAGGTTAACAAATAATATAAAGTGTTGTACAATATAAATGAGCTTAAGAGCTAACATATTATAAAGGAGGTAACAAAATGGCTCATTACATCGATGAAACTTGTATCGCTTGTGGATCTTGTATTCCAGAGTGTCAATACGACGCAATTTCGGAAGGCGACATCTACGTAATCGACCCTGAACTATGTACTGACTGTGGAGACTGTGTAGAGGTTTGTCCAACAGATTCAATCCACGAAGAATAGATTACTTATTAAAAGGCCGCGATCAGCGGCCTTTTTAATTGGAGGTATTATGGACAGAAGAGATATAATTCCTGGGACTCCCTACGCTATATACCAGAATGCCCAGTATTTTTCCTATGGGGTAGATTCGGTGGTCCTTAGCAATTTTGCCCAGATGAAAAAGGGAAGGACTTTAATTGACCTAGGTGCAGGGGTGGGTATATTAGCCCTGCGCTGTCATTATATATATCAGCCTTCTCATGTATGGGCTCTGGAAATTCAAAGGCCCTTGGCTAGGCTTTTAGATAAGAGCGTTAAGGCAAATGCTATAAGAGACAACTTCCATGTGGTTCACGGAGATGCTAGAACTGTTCAACTGCCAGTAGTTGACTATATAATAACCAACCCTCCATATATGGAAGTAGGCAGGGGTATCGGCAATAAGAATCCATCTAGGCGGATTTCCTTGTCCGAGGAGATGCTAAGCTTGGCCCAAGTCTTTGATTTTAGCGATAAACACTTGAACAAGGGCGGTAGGCTTTTTATGGTGAACCGTGCTAATAGGTTAGTTGATGCTATGGAGGAAGGGAGAAGGGTAGGCTTAGAGCCTAGGAGACTGAGAATAGTCCATTCATATATAGGGGACAAGGCCAGATTTTTTATGGTAGAATTTGTCAAAGGTGGAGGCAAAAATTTTACCATAGAAGAGCCATTGACTATTTACAGAGAACCAGGTATTTATACTGAGGAAATTGAGGAGATATATTATGTCTAGGGGAAAGTTTACTCTGGTGGCTACACCCATAGGGAACTTGGGGGATATGAGCCTTAGGGCAATAGAAGTCTTAAAAGAGTCCCAACTAATTTTATGTGAGGATACTAGAGTTAGTGGTAGACTTCTTCATCACTTTGGCATACAGACCAAACTTTTATCCTACCATGAACATAACGAACGTGAGAGGATAGACAAAATCTTAGGATACTTAGATCAAGGCATGGACTTAGCCCTTATAAGCGACGCCGGCATGCCATCTATATCCGATCCAGGGGTCCTTATAGTTGACCAGTTAATAAAGGAAGGATACTCTTTAAGTGCAGTGCCTGGACCATCGGCTTTTGTTATGGCTGTAGCCCTATCTGGTTTCGACTCGAGAAGATTTGAATTTCTAGGATTTTTACCTAGAAAAAAAGGAGATAGGATAGAGATTTTAAGGTCAACCTTAGGCTACCCAGGCTTGTCGATTATATACGAGTCACCCCATAGGTTGGTAAAGACTTTAGATGAAATCGCAGAAATGGCTCCCGCAAGGGAGGTTTTTGTTGCAAGAGAGTTGACCAAGCTCTATGAAGAACTTTACAGAGGTCCAGTTGAAAAAGTAAGAGATTATTTTGATAAGGGGCCTAGAGGGGAAGTAGTCCTAGTCCTTAATGAATATGCTCAAAAGGAAGAAGTGAATTTAGAAGCTGAGCTGAGAGCTCTTATAGATGGAGGAACTTCACCTTCAAGGGCGGTCAAGGAATTATCAAAAAAACACGGGATTCCAAGAAATGAAATATACGATTTAAGCATAAAAATAAAGGCCGAATAGGACTTTATTTTAATTTTACCTTATATAGGACAGGCCAGTGTTTGCCGGCTAGGAAAAAGCTGTCGTCCTGGCTGTCGTAACTTATTCCGTTCATGGTTTGATTGATATCTTCAGTTTCAATCTCAGCCTGGATTAAGTCGTCAAAGTTGTAAGTTTTCACTAAAGTTTCTGTAACTGGGTCAATTTTTAGAACTTCCTTGGTTAGAAAGACATTGGCATAGATATAGCCCTTGGAATATTCTAGTTCGTTAATGTAAGTTATAGCTTCATCTTGCCTTAAGACCCTAAAACTTGATATTAGTTCAAAGGACTCTGGGTCCCTTAGACTAATAACCTCGCTGCCATTGCTAGTGTAGATAATATCTTGGCCTTTATGTAGGCCATACCCCAACCTTGGCCTTTATAAGAAGCTTCCTTCAAAATGTTAAAGTTCTGGTCAAGTAGGAAGGCGGTGTTTTCCTTATAGGTAAAGACCCAGAGCCTGCCATCGTGTAAGAAGGTCATGCCCTCAAGAAAATATTCTGGGGGAAAGTGCCTTAACTTCTCGTACTGTCCTTCTAGGTTTAATCTGGCTAGAAAGTACTTTTCATAGAGTCTAATACTAGCGTAAAGCATGCCGTCTTCTCCAAGTTCTAGTCCTTGGGTAAAGATATCTTTTGGGTAGGGGTAGGTTTTTACTAGCTGATAGTCTTCAGAGTTAGATTGACAGCCAATAAAGACTAGGGCTAGGAGGGCCAGAAGTAGAAAAATTTTTCGCATAAGATAGCTCCTTAATAATGACCTCTATAGGGGTATATAGGCAGTTTTTAAATCCTATAGTCAAGGACTTCCTCCTTAGCCTCTTCCGAAAGCCTCCTAGATTGTCTGATATTTGATATAGCTTTGTTTTGCTCAGATTTACTCAGGTATTTAGACTCTAAGAAACCTTTAGTCTCTTCAGGATAAAGAAAGTAGGCTTCAGCAACTGCCCATGATAAGGCTAGCCTTACATACTTTTTATCTGATTTGATTTTTTGAAAGTCTTGAATATATCTTCTAAATACTCTTTTTTTTATGGCTTAAAATCATAACTAGGCCAAATCTCTGATAAAACTCATATTGGCTTTCAAGATATGGCTGGATAAAGTTGTAGACTAGCTGGTGGTTTTTTTGGCTATCTTCAGTCCTGGAACAAAAGAGTCGCAAATAGCCCAGGAATTAACCAAGGGGATAAAACCCTCTACCAAGTTTAATTTATCTTCGGTTGCCAGGGGAATGGCGCCGATTACAAAGCCGGTCAACATTCTCTCTTCAAAATAGTTAGGTTTCTCCGATAGGTAGGTCTGCCAGTCACCCTTGACTATATTCTTTGCCAAGTTCCTAAGGGCTGGATTTCTCACTCCTAGTATTAGATTTGGATCAACCTGAGGATTTAGCCTCCTTGAAAAGGCCTGCTAGTCTGATCCAGCCAGGCCAAGGAGGAGTTCCCTTACTTCGTTTTTATTCAAATACTTTACTCCTATAGTTAAATTATTAAGGCCTTTAACTCGATAAATTCATCGAGGACATAGGAGCCACATTCTCTCCCTATTCCTGAATGCTTGTAGCCACCAAAGGGAGCTAGGGTTGAGTCGCCGTCAGTACCGATAAAGACCTCTCCGGCAAAGATATATTTAGCCAGCTCTCTAGCCCTTCTTTGGTCGCCGTAAATGGCAGATGATAGGCCATAGACGCTGTTATTTGCAATTTCTATGGCTTCTTCTTCATTTTCATAGAATAGAACAGCTAGAACAGGCCCGAAAATTTCCTCTTGGGCGATCTTTGCATCTGGATTTACTTCGGTGAAGATAACAGGGCCTTGGTAATAGCCTCCACTAGCATGGACTGGACCTTCATAGAGGAGCTCTGCCTCTTCCTTGCCGATTTCAAGGTATCTTCTAACCTTGTCTAACTGCTTCTGAGACTGGAGGGGACCAGCAAAGGATTTTTTATCACTTGGGTCACCAAAGATATAGCCTTCGCTTAGTCTTATTAAAAGGGCTTCGACTTCCTCCTTCATAGACCTAGGGACTAGAAGTCTAGTCTTAGCTGAACAAGATTGGCCTGCGTTAGAGTAGACTGTATTTAATACTGCCGTCAGTCCGTCTTCTAAATCTTCCGAGGAGATGCCCTCTAAGATGATTGCAGCCGATTTACCCCCTAGCTCCAAAGCTAGCCTCTTAACATCGTCGATGGCTAATTTTCCAACCTCTCTACCACCTGTTGAAGATCCAGTAAAGGAAACCATATCTATGTCTGGGTGGCTAGCTAAGATATTGCCTAACTCAGCTCCTCGACCAAAGAGGAGTTGGAAAGCTCCTTCTGGCAGTTCTGCCTTCTCAGCTGCTTGGCCAAAGAAACGGGCAGTCAAGGGTGTGTGCTGACTAGGTTTAAGGACCACAGTGTTGCCCATAATCAGGGCAGGGAAGACTTTCCTAACTATCTGGCCGAAGGGAAAGTTCCATGGAGTTAGGCAGGCCACCACTCCCACTGGCTCTTTGTGGACTTCGAATCCCTCTTCAACTTCAATCATCTCCATAGCCCTAGCAGATTCAATGTACTTGGCAATATCTCTGAAGTATCCATCTATCTGCCTAGCTCCAGCATGGGCAAGGGGCACACCTAGCTCCCTAGATAGGACAGGGGCAATTTGGTCGGCCCAGTCTTCCAGGTACTTAGCCATCTTTTCAACTATATCTATTCTTTCATTTTTATCCATCATCCTCCAAGGATTTAATGCTTTTTTTGCTCCCTGGATGGCAAATTCTATTTCTTCTTCTGTGGCCACTGGAACTCGGTCGAAAACTTTCTTATCTGCTGGGTTGACGACTTCAAGATAGTCACTTCCACCGGCCTGCTTCCATTGCCCATTATAGAATAGTTTATCTTTTAATATATCTTTCATTAAAACTCCTTTCTGTACTTTAGCCTATAGGGTTATCATACCCAGTCAGTCTAATCTAAAACATAGGAACTTCTAAATTTTTAGACTTTTGGCTTTTAGGGTATAAGTATAAACAGTTTACAGATCGGGTATTGTATGAAGAAGATTATTGTTGTTTTAGCTATAGTCCTCTTAGCAGGGTGTAGAAGTATTGAGTCACCCTTAGACCAGAGGGATAGGTTAAAGGTCAAGTCGGAAGATACCGAGAAAGCAACTGAGACAGAAAAGCTTGTAAGTGAGAAAGAAAAGCTGGCGGAAGATAAATCCTCGGAAGAAAGAGATAAACTCAAAGAGGGAAAGGCTCCAGAAGGAAAAAGAAGATTTAGAGGCGGAAATCCAGGAAAAAAAGAAAGAGAGAGAAGCTGAGCTAGAGAGGGCCAAGGCAGAGGAGGAAGAAGCCCTAGCTCGGATTAACAAAGCAGAGGCAGAAGCAGAAGCCATTAAGAGGTCAGCTAGTGACTCTAATATTCTGGATAATTACACCACCCTAGAGATAGAGTATGCTAGGATTTTACTGATGACCAATGGAGTTGATCCATCCTCAGAGATAATTTATGTGTATTATCTACCAGCAGGGACGGCAGTAGACCCAGCTGGTATGGTCACCTATCCTATGGATGTAACAGTCCTACTGGGAGAATATGGCTATCAAGGTATGTTTGTCTATGGCTCTCATGGGGATGGTCATATAACAATCTATAATACGCCTAGATTATGGGGTATGTTTGAAGACAGTAGCGATGAAGGCCTGGCGAGGATTGCTCGAGAGGTTGTTGATAGTGCGGTAACAGTCTATGTAGATCCAGGAGATCCCTATGAGGTGGCAGACAAGATAGATAGTGTAGACTTTATCTACTATTAGCCTTTAACTTTGTGGAGGTGGCTATGGAAAAGGAAACGTTAGTTAAGAATATAAATGAATTTATAGAAAATTCTGAGTACAATTATATAAAAGAAGAAGAAGCTAGAAATCCTGCATACATAGGCCAGAGATTATTTGAAGAGCCTATAATAAAAATAGTTGATTCAACAGACCCGGGCTTTGAAGAGCAGCAAAAACCTGAGGTGGTAGGCCCACATTTCAAGTTGCCAACCGACTGGTTGCCAGGAGCTAAAAGGGTTATTAGCCTTTTTTATCCCTTTTCCGAAGAGATTTATAAGAGCAATAGAGAAGGGCCACTGCCGTCGGATTTGTGGATTCACGGCTACAGTCAAGGTCAACGTTTTATACTGCTTATAGGCGAAAAGGTAGTCCAACTCCTAGAAGAGTCAGGCTATAAGGCTATATGTCCATATAGGGAAGAGGATTACAGGTATATATATGGAGAGGATTTAGCCCCCGATGACTCCTGGCAGGGATTTCACTTTACCAGTAATTGGTCTGAAAGACATGTAGGCTATGTGGCTGGTGTCGGAACCTTTGGTCTTTCCAAGGGTATGATTACAGAAAAAGGTATGGCCGGCAGGATGGTCAGCATTATTACCGATTGGGAAGGGGAAGTTGACGAAAGGGAAGAAAAGGGTCTAGAGGATAACTGTATCAAGTGTGGAGCTTGTGCTAATAAGTGTCCAGCTGGTGCCATTTCAATATTTGGCGGCAAGGACCATTGGAAGTGCTGGGAATATCTAAAAGAAGTGGGCCAGCAAAATGGCGGTTTTGAATGCTGTGGTAAGTGCCAATCGGGAGTTACCTGTGAACACGTCAACCCAAGTGGTGCCGGAGGAATTGGCAGAGCTATGAGAGGAAGGAGATTAAAGTGAGAGATAAAAAGCTATTAGTATTGATTGCAGATGGAACCGAGGAAGTTGAAGCGGTTACTATTATCGACTACCTTAGGAGGGCTGGTGTTGAAGTCACCGTAGCATCGGTTATGGACGGACTAGAAGTTACCGGTGCCCATGATATGAGCCTTAAGGCCCAGATATTGGTGGAAGATGTTAATTGGGAAGACTATGACGGCGTCTACTCACCTGGTGGATTACCAGGAGCCTTCCACATTAGAGATAATGATAAGGTTATGGAAATATATAAGAAGATGTACGACAACGGTAAAATCGTATCTGCCCTCTGTGCAGGTCCAACTGTATTGGACAAGGCAGGGGTTTTAAAGGGAAGAAAGTACTCTTGTTATCCTGGATTTGAAGGGGAGATAAAGGATGGAGAAGTCCAAGAAGATCCGGTTGTTAGGGATGCTAACGTTATTACCGGTAGAGGACCAGCAGTAGCCCATCTATTGGCCTATGAATTAATAGGAGCACTAGTTGGCACAGGCAAGAAATTAGAGGTAGAAGAGGATACTTTAAAGACTTTCGCCTGTCTATAACGGTAAAGTGATAACCCAAGTTCTAGGGTCTGTAATGTAGTAAAATAGCCAATGTACAAAAGGTACAATAAGCAGTGCTAAAAGACTAACATTACAGATCCTTTGAACCGTCTTTTATAAACTCATCGTATTTTTCAAATACAGATATTGATAATTCATTACTACTATTAATATAAACATTCTCTATCACTCTAGAATTAGATAAACCTGGCCTAGTTATTATTTCTAAAGATGCTAATCCAACTTCTACAGTATTTATAGTCATGTTTATAAAAAATCTAGTAATAGGTTAGTTTATTTTTAAGTTAATATTTCATGATTTTCTATTCTATTCTCTTAAACATTCCCCAAGCTGACAGTGTTCAGGTAGTGCCTTGCAATCTCTTGAGCTTCTTCCATAAAGGATAGGGATGTAGGATTTCCTATCTCCGCTCTCTTGTAGGCAGGAAAATACCTGCTTAAATGGAGGGGCAGGTCAGGGTCAATTTGGGCCAATTCTTTGGCCAGATGCTCTATCTGATCCAGCTTTTCATTTTCTGGCGTGACCACTAGGTGGGTTACCTCTACATGTGAGTGTTCATGGGCGATTTTGATATTGGCTAAGGTCCTGGCCAGACTTCCATGGCAGACCTGCTTATAAAAATAGGGGTCAATGCTCTTTAAATCGATGTTCCATGCATCGATAAAGGGAGCCAGCTCTCTCATAGGCTCTTCCAGAAGCTGGCCATTGCTGATACAGGCGGTTACAAGTCCACGCTCCTTGGCCTTCTTCGACAACCGAAGGACCGATTCATAATTAATCGTCGGTTCATTGTAGGTAAAGGCAATGCCGATGGACCCTTGACTGGCTGCCCGCTCAAGGACGACTTCA
>CAZFXW010000021.1:16095-20375 GCA_964523385.1 uncultured Peptoniphilaceae bacterium
TTCCGCGACGAGGATTTGCGCGCCGACCGCCAGCCCGAGTTCACACAGATTGACATTGAGATGAGCTTTGTCGACGAGACGGACGTTCAAAGCATGAACGAAGGCTTGATGCAGGTCATCTTCCGTGAGATTTTGGGCAGAGATTTAATATTGGGAAACTCAACCAACTGCCAGTTCTGACAGTAATCACAGGATAGATTACAGCCAGCGGTCCCGATAGAATAAATCCAAGTCCCATTTTTGTAATAGAGCAAGGGTTTCTTCTCGATTGGGTCTATAGATTCAACTAACCACCTTCCATCTGCCAAGGCGTAAAGTATGCCTTTGTTATTTTCACGGATGCCGCAAGTACCTCTCTGTCCTGGTTGGATTAGACAGCGGTGGATGCAGAGGTCACATCTGACAGCATCATCTTCTAAGGCCTGATAGTAGAGGGCTTGGGTCTCATTCTTCATAGCGGACCACCTCAAAGCGCTTAATTTTGTAGTCATCAGCAGTTGATATGCCCGCCTTGTCTAAGGCGATAGATACTTGATGCTGGGGACTATCTACCCCTTCAAGATTTGGTAGCAAGACGCCGCGGCGCATGCCGGAATGGACAATGACTCCATAGCGATTGGCATCTAAATCGTCAAAAGACTCGATAGCTTCAGCTGGTTTTAATACATCAACTGAGTAAGTCAGCCGGTCTAATTCACCTGGGCTTACAGCTGGGAAGCGTGGGTCTTCCGTCGCCGCCGAGATGGCATTGTGAATGACCTCTTCCCAGAGAGCGTCATAACGAGGCTCTAAGGTGCCGATACAACCTCGAAGCTGGCCGTCAATCTTTAAGGTAACAAAACATGCTGCCTCTTTCAGCAAGGCAGGATTTGTGGGCTGGTAGTTGTAAAACTTATTATGTCTAATTTTTTCTTCAATGGTATTCTTTGCTAGGGATAATATTTCATCTTTTAAAGTCATAAAATCCTCCTTATTTCAAATCAATGGTGGCCGTCAAATAGCCTACTCCAAAGGGTCCTTCATAGGATAGGACTTGGTTGTCCAGGCGGTTTTGTCCTAAGATTCCAGCTAGGATTTGGAAGCTTCTAAGGCCACACTCTCCTGCTGGTTCGCTGATTTCTGGATCAAAGATGAGAAAACCCTCCATGTCATTATTTTCAATAAGCTCCCTTACCTTTTTATCAAAGACCGGGCCTGATGGATGAAAATCATAGGGTCCATCTTCCTTGAGCCTGTGGGACAAGTCACCAGAAGCTACTACCATGGCGTCGATTTTTAGAGCATCAAGAGCCTGACCAAGGACTTGACCTGATCGTTCCAGTTCCTCTGGAGATAAGAGTCCAAAGCTGATGACCACGATAGAACCTGTCCATCCAGCAGCCTGAATATAATAGAGAGGCACAGTTACTCCCCAGTCTAGTGAAGAGCCAGCTACATCATAACCAACCAAGGGCACTCCTTCCTCCTCGGCCAGCTCAACAACTTTCTTTACAAGGGTTTGATTATTGGCTGCCTCTAAAACTATTTGGGAATGGCCAAATCTAGCAAAATCACCAGCTAGCTCATCATTAGTCAGTATGGTAGATGCATCCTTATATGCGCTTCCATGGGGTGTGATAAAAATCAGGGTGTCAGGTTTTTTAGCTGCGATGAAGTTTGAAGCAGCTTTCATCCCTGCTAGTGTATCTTTTACTTTCTTCAAATCAGACCCTCCGATATCTGGAATGATAAGGGGTGGGTGAGGCATAATTACAGCGCCTTTTAAATAGCTCATAGATAAGTCCTTTCTATAATTTTTTGTTGCAATTTTTCTTTTCCTATTTACTGTCTTAAACCCCATTCTACCAGTTCTACTGAGCTTTCTCCATTTATCCATGGATTTGTATGGGGATTTTTATAGATTTCTATGCATTTCTTACAAATAAAGGGAAAGAAGTCAGTGGACGCCCCTATAAACTTGGACCCAAAAATCTAAGTTTATGGAGTTTATCTATAGCTAAACATAGCTATGCAAAAAATTTATTTTATAGTTACAAAAGAAGAAACAGAAATAAACCATAACTTTAAAAACAGTTTATACGGTATAAAATATAATAAGTGAAATTAATAGCAAAATAGAAAACTGTAGAGATGCTGTGGAAATTAACAGAAAGATATATAAAATAATAAGAGATTTAAGGAAGTTTTTAAAAAAGAAAAATCTTCAGATTCTGATAGAATAATAATTGCTGAACATTTAGAAAATATTAATGAATTAAATAAGTTAGATTATCAAGATCCTACATTCATTAAAGATATATGCTGATAGTGATAATTTAAAAATAAGTTTGCAAAAAGAATATGATAAATTAAACATATTAAAACAAATAATCCCATTGTTTCCAAAGAATATAAACAATTTTTACGATGTTTTTGCTGGAGGGTGTAATGTTGGCATAAATGTAAATGCTAACAAAATCTTTCTAAATGATATTAATAAAAAAGTTATTAATTTATATCCTGTTTTTAAAGAAATAGAATTTTCAAACTTACTCAATAAAATAGAAAATATAATTATATCTTGTAATTTATCTAACACGAAGCTATATGGATATGATTATTATAATGTTGATTCATCAAAAGGTTTAAAATCAGTAAATGAAACACAATATTTAAAATTAAGAGATGATTATAATAATGGAAAATTTTCAGGAATTGAAAAAAATATTGTACTATATGTATTAATTGTATATGCATTTAACAATTAAATTCGTTTTAAGAATAATAAAGAATACAATATGGCGACAGGTAAGCCTGACTTCAATGCTAATATGACAGAAAAATTAGAATTATTTAAAAATGCAATTAGTAAAAGTAATATTTATTTTTTACCTGGAGGTAATTGATAATTTCTGAAACGTTTAAAATCAGTAAAAAGTTCAATACCGTCATCTTTTTCTCTTCTCACAATTTCTTTAAGAAATAATCTATAGAATTCTTCTTGTTTATCTCTACTTGAATTCCAAACTATTCCAGGCTGCATGAATTCATTCAATTGTTGAAGAATAATTTTATTAATTTCTACTATTTGCTTGACTCTAATTGAAGTATCTCCCATATTAAAGACACTAGTTTTTGAATCGAGTTTCATTAAATTACCTTTCTAGTCATGCTATTTTATATTATATCAAGACTCCTATGTATCACAAAATTGATTATACTTTATTATGGTATAATGCATTTAAAGGTGATTCCCATGACCAAGAAAAAACAAATGTTAGTATTTCACTAAATGTTTTTTAAATTGATAAATACTAACATTAATAATATAAATAATCGTTGCACTTGTAATACAATTAATGGTTAGCTGAAATAACTGTTAAAATAGTGAAATGCTAATATAAAATTAACATTTGCAGTGCTACACTATAGATGTAATAAGTATTGTATGATTTGTATGTCACATATAATAGCTAAAAACACACATTTAGTCAGCATAGAACTTAATTTCAAAGAATATTATAATATTCTTTACAACTGTAACAGACTTGTAACATTGGCTTGTTATAATGTCCTTGAAAGTAAGAAAAATAAAGAAAAATTATCTTATAGGAGGATATTATGAAAAAGAAAATTTTAGGTTTTGGATTGGCAGCGGTTATTCTAACATCAGGAGCTATGGCTTCAGGTGGAGATAGGCTTCAGGAGAGAATCCACAGAGACACGACGGACAGAGGAGCTTACACTAATCAGGCTGATAGGAACCAAAGAAGGGCCACAAGGAGAGAAGACTGCCCTAACAACGAAGAGGGACTTTGCCCTTACGGAGGAGAAGGCGGAGAGCATAGGCACCAAAGAGATGGCCAAGGCGAAAATCGTCAAGAAGGCCGTGGAGCTGGTGGCGGAATGATGAGAGATGGTGGCAGAGCAGGTGGTGCCATGAGAGGAACTTGTAGAAAATAAGGGAAAAGGGCCGGAAGGCCCTTTTTTTATAGGTGATAGGATGAAGATGTTAATCGTTGATGATAATGTTCAGATAGCCAGAGTCCTTCAGCTTTATGCTGAAAAAGAGGGTTTTAAAGTAGACTTGGCCCATGATGGGAGTCAGGCCTTGGAAAAATTTCGTAACAATTCCTATGATATTATTCTTTTAGATGTGATGATGCCTGAACCAGATGGGTTTGAAGTGGCTAGGGAGATTAGAAAAACCTCGGTTGTGCCGATAATATTGATAACAGCCAAGGGAGAGGACTATGACAGGATTATGGGCTTGGATATTGGTGCTGATGACTATATAGTTA
>CAZFXW010000022.1:0-3702 GCA_964523385.1 uncultured Peptoniphilaceae bacterium
GATTACCTTTGAATCGATATTCCCTTGAATATTCTCCTTGGCATAAGTGGTTTCTGGCTCTATCAAAGTAGTATAAACGTCTGTCCTAGACTCTCTCCTGGCAATACCATCTTCCTCCAGCATAAGGACTACCCTATCTACAATAGACGCTAGGGTCTTTTCACCATAGACAACAGGTTCAAAATAAATATAGCCTGATCCTTCTGTATACTCTACTTCTGGTGAAAACTCAGTCCCCCAAGGAAATTCATAGGCGACTTTGAGTATGTCTCCAGTCTTAAGATTCACTGCCTCTAGGTCATTTACCTGGTTGATACTTAACTCGGAGGTTTTACCATTGACGTAGACGATAGCATCCATATTCTGGCCTTCCATAAATACATATTCTTCACCTTGGATATCAAACTTCTCCGCTGGCTTTTCTGTTTCTTCCTCTGTGGTCATAGCCTCTGTATTTTCTTGTTCAGCCTGAACGATGGCAACCGCATCTAAGTAGTGGAGGTTTAAATTTAACGCCCTACCTTCGGCTAATTCATTACTTGTAGATAAATTTACTAAATAATCTTCCCCTCCAAAGCTCAATGGGTATAGGCCTGGCAGAATTAACTTTTCAACCAAGGGTTCGCTAATGGTCTCTCCTGCTAGTATATACTCTGTTCCCTCATCTTCCATTGTCAGAATCATAGGATCAACGGCCACCTTATACTCATCAAAGAAAACATACTTCTTATCCCCAGTTAGAACTAGCCTATAAGGTCTTTGGCTCTCGTAAGCCTTATCTCCACTTAATTTAATAGAATCTTCCTCTAAGGCAGAAATAAGGGCTGAGGAATAAAGGGTATCCTCATTCATTAACTTTACAAAAGGCTCTACGTCCTCTGGTCCGGTGTCCACCCCGTCTGAAATCAAAATTTGAGAAACCCCTGCCAAGTTTTCCTCATTAACTGCCCGCTCAAAAGAACTGATAAGCTTATCCTTGTCAGCCATAGCTTTTAAGCCTATAAAACTAACCAAGCATACTGCAACTAGGGCTAAAACCCCAATAAGTATATTAGTATTTTTAGTAGGACTGCTGGTAGATTTTTCACCCAAAACCTTATCGCCAGTCTTGGGCTCATCAAGAGTAGTGTCCCTTAAAGGCCTAAATCCTTTCCTCTTTCTCCTTCTCCCTTCCTCAAGAAGGGCATCACCAACTGTAATCATCTGGGTAGCATGAAGATCTTCTTCGGTATAAACCATCTCCTTTTCCTCAGGCATCTCATGATTTAGAGCATCTCTCATATTCTTAGACTTTTCAATCAGTCTCTTTTTCTCTTCTGATAAGACAGCCCTATCATCCAAATCTGACGATCTAAGATGTTTATCAATGTTTGGAATCAGAGTAGTCTCCTGCTTTGAAGGTTTATCCTCTGTCTGCTCTATAACTGGCTCTTTCTTCTCCGCCTTCTTAGGCCTTGGGCTGATTACCGGCTCCTTCCTAGGCCTGTGGATAGTTCTTTCCAAATAAGCCGGCACCTTAATCTCATCTACCTCTTGCTGACCTTGGCTCGAAGACCCTTGGCCTAAGGATTCTGCCTGTCTAGCAGCAGCTTCCTTTTCCCTAGAACTCATAAGGTTGTTGCCACATCTCTTGCAGAAAATATCATCTGGCCCATACTCATAGCCACAAGTATCACAGCCTGGTATATACTCAGATCTTTCTGTCCCGCACCTTTTACAAAATTTATCCTCGGCTCCCAATTCATAGCCGCAATTTTTACACTTAGACATATTATTCATCCTTTATAAAAAGCCCAAAAAATCCACTTCTCGGACCCTGGTCTCTTTCCTTCTCAATTAATCTAAACAGCTCATTTCCACAATTATAGCAGTAAATCCCACTCTTCGCCTTGCCACAAGAGGAACAAGGTAGTCTTTCAGCTATCATTAAGTCTTCTAGGCTCAGACCTAGTCTCTCGCCTGTAAGCACATCGTAATTAGCCATTGCTACTCTCTCCAGCTCCTTGGTCTAAGGCACCGCAAACCGAGCAGTACTTATTTTCTACAGGCTTGGGATTTTTGCAAATCCTACAATCTACATATCTGCTATAAAAAGCCTTTAAATCTTCACCACATTGGCTACAAAAAAGGGACTCGTCATCATATTTAACCCCACAGCTAGGACAAATCATGTCCAACTTTCTCGGAAAGCCAACATCATAGCCGTCAGTCTCTAAAGCAACAATATCCCCTGATAATCTATTTAAAATCGAATCGTCAATAAGATGACCCAGGAATCTCCTGTGTATCTGTTTGCCTAATTCAAAGTACATCTCTTTGATTTCTTTTTCGTTCTTCATATCCCGCCTCCTATCTATATTTTAACATATTGGAGGCGAGACATGAAGAATTACCCTATAAGTTCTCTTAGAATATCCACTTGCTCTACAAAGACATCCATAGCAGCTTCCATAGTCTCAACTTTTGATATGTCTGCCCCAGCATCCCTCAGTTGGTCAATAGGAAAATTCCTACCTCCATCCTTGAGAAAGTCCAAATAGGCTTCTAACTTAGGACCTTCACCACTTAGTATATTCTGAGCCAGTTTAACTGAAGTTGAGAACCCTGTTGCATACTTATAAACATAGAAATTTCTATAAAAATGAGGAATCCTCATCCACTCCATCTTAATTTCATCGTCTACCACTACAGGCCCTTCAAAATAATCTAAATTAAGCTGATAGTAAATCTCATTGAGTTTATCTAAAGTCAATGCCTCCCCAGCTTCAACTATATCATGAGTCTGTTTTTCGAACTCACTAAACATAGTCTGCCTAAAGACCGTCCCCTTAAAACTATCTAGATAGTGGTTAACTAGATAAAGCCTTTCTTCATCTGACTCTGCATTCTTAAACATATAGTCTAAGAGCAAAAGCTCATTAGTAGTGGAAGCTACCTCAGCTACAAAAATCGTGTAGTCTGAATAGATAAAGGGATTTTCCTTCCTAGAATAGTAAGAGTGGATAGAGTGGCCAAGTTCATGGGCTAAAGTAAAGAGAGAATTTAGGTCATCGGTGTAATTCATAAGAATATATGGATCCGAGTCGTAGACTCCCCATGAATATGCTCCGCTGGCCTTGCCTTCCCTAGGATAAACATCTATCCAATTTTCTTCAAAAGCTCTAGCTAAGACTTTTACATAGTCTTCTCCTAAAGGTTTTAGGGCTTCTAAAAGAATTTCTACCGCTTCTTCATAAGGTACTTCCATTTTAAAATTCTCAGCTGTCGGTAGATATACATCGTACATATGCTGGTCATCTAAGCCTAAGAAATCTTTTTTCAGCTGATAGTAGTCCTTATAGGCCGGTAAAGTGTTCCTAACGACATCAACTAAGGTGTCATAAACCTCTTTGTCTACGTCATCAGCAAAAAGTTCCATCTCCCTAGCTGAAGGAAACTCCCTTAACCTAGCTTGGATAGTTAACCCCCTAACATTAGAATACATTAAAGAAGCCATAGTATTTTCCTGACCAGCTAGGGTAGAATACATAGCGTCAAAGGCCTCTTTCCTAACTTTTACGTCTGGGTCCTTTAATAAGTTGACGTAATTAGCGTTAGTTAGTCTCTCACCACCCTTAGACTCTATCTCTGGAAATACTGTATCTGCATTGCTTAGAAAATAATAGGCTGAAGCGGCAGAGTCGGCTAATTGGCCTAACTCTG
>CAZFXW010000022.1:3712-12590 GCA_964523385.1 uncultured Peptoniphilaceae bacterium
AAATACATGTTCTTCACCAATTGATAAGGTGTGAGGCCTATATCTATAAATCTTTTCTAGATAATCTCTATATTCCTCTAGCTGGCCTTCATAAATAAGCCCATTTAACTCTTCCTGATTTAAGGCCAAAAGCTCAGGCCTAAAAAATGAAGCAGCTGAGCTTAAATCATCAGACAGCAAGGTCGCTTCAAGGACTAGCCTCTGATAAATGGCATCTCGAGTGTCTCCATCTTGGTTCATTTTAGCATAGGCATAGAGCTTAGCTGATTTTTCCCTAGCCTGGATAATATCCTTTAAAAGGCTAGAAAAATTCTCCTTAAATTCATCTTTCTCCTTGTTAATTTTATCAATCAAGCCTCTGACTAAAGCCACATCCTCCTGGAAAGCCTCTTCATCGGCGTATATCTTAGTTAAATCCCATGTATACTTACTCATTTTCTCTCCTCTGTAAATACTGCTTTGATTTTTCAATAAAGTCTTCAATAATTTTAAGCCTACTGTATCCCTTATCATTGCCTTCTACTACTAACCAAGGCACATAAGAACTTGAAGTTCTTGTTAGCATATCATCATAGGCTAGCCTGTACTCATCCCACTTCTTTCTATTTCTCCAGTCTTCCGATGTTAACTTGTAATTCTTATCAGGTACCTGGATCCTTGCGTGGAACCTTGATAGCTGCTCATCTTTATCAATATTAATAAAGTATTTTAGAACAAGAATTCCTGAATCAGTAAGAACCTTTTCAAACTCGTTTATTTCATCATAGGACCTTTCCCACTCATCCTTGTCTGCAAAATTTTCAAGTCTTTCGACCAAAACTCTACCATACCAAGATCTATCAAAAATCGCCATCTTTCCTCGTCTTGGCAACTTTTTCCAAAACCTCCACAGATAATGATGGGCTTTTTCTATTTGATTTGGTGCAGAGGTAGGATTAACTCTGTAGAGTCTAGGGTCTAATTCCCTTACTAAGGATTTAATAGCCCCTCCTTTACCTGCTGCATCTACCCCTTCGAAAACAACCACAGCTGTCCCTTTCCTCAAGAAAAATTCATAGGAAAGGCTAGATAGCTCTTTTCTAGCCTTGGCCATCCTCCTACTATACTCTTCCTTTGAAATAGACTTGCTCATATCTAAGCCTTCAATTATCTTCCTACCATCCTCTAACTCCGGAATCCTAGACTGGTTTATCTGACCAGTATACTTAAAGTCATTAATAGCCTGGGACAACTGATCTACTAGCCTGGTCAATATTTCCCTTGCTGCCTTTCTTCTCTTCTCAGCCGGAATAATTTGCCAGCTTATTCTACTAGGAAAATTTAGGATTTTCGAAAAATGCACTCGGTATTTACCATGATTTTCAATTTGATCTAAATCCCTTTGACTGACTAGGACTTCTTTCCCTTTGTCAATATACCTATTGACATTCTCCTTCTGATGTTCGTGGCTAATTTCAAGGAAAAATTTAAAAATCAATACCCCACTATCAGCTAGTTGATCCTCAAAGGTTCTAATATGCTTAATATATTGGTTTATTTTTTCCTCACTTAGGCTATAGTCTTCCATAACATTGTAATAAGGAGACCTATCGTAAATATAAATATCGCCTTTGGCTGGTGTCTGTGTCCAATACCTCCAGAGAAAGGGCATCTTCCTATAACTATGGTCTTCTTCAATAAATTCACAAACCACCGTATGATTGTGATCTACCTCTCTGACTAGATTACTTATAATATAGCCCTTACCTGAAGCTTCCCAACCCTCAATCATTATAATAACCGGGATATCTAAGGCCTTTATTTCCCTCTGTAAAGAGCCAAACTCCTGGGTTAAATCAGAAATCCTTCTCCTATAGCTATAATCAAATTCAGTCTTATTAAATTCCGTTAACATATTACTAAAATCTCCTGAATTTATAACAATCCTTGTTAGGACCTATCCATTTGCTCTAGCATAGTTTGCTTAAGCTCATTTTCAATTGCTACTAGTTCCTGCTCGACCTGGAGTCTCTTCTCCCTACCTTCTTTTTGAATCTTCTGAACTTCAACTATACTATGGATTAAATCCTCATTAACCTTTTTTAAGGTTTCTAGGTCCACAATTCCTCTCTCAGACTCTCTTGCCACCTCAATAGTGTTTTGCCTAATCATTTCAGAATTCCTCTTAAGAAGTTCATTTGTAGTTTCGGTAACAGCTTGCTGCATCTTTAAAGCCGACTCCTGCCTTTGGAGGCCCAGGGCAATAACAACCTGACTTTTCCAAAGAGGGATAGTATTTAGTATAGCCGTTTGAATCTTATCAACTAATAGCTTGTCGTTATTTTGAATCAGTCTAATTTGAGGAGCAGTCTGGATAGCTAAGGTCTTCGAGAGCTTTAGGTCGTGTATTTTCTTCTCAAATCTGTTAACCGTATCCTCAAAGTCAGCTACCAGCTGAGCATCCATAGGCTCACCAGTTGCAGCTGCCTCAGCCCTTAAAGCTGGTAGGGTTTCATCTACCGTCTCCCTAAGCTTTTCCTCTCCAGCCATTATATATAGCTGAAGGTCCTTAAAGTAGTCTAGATTTTTCTGATAGAGGCTGTCAAACATAACTATATCCTCTAGCATAGAAAGCCTCTGAACATCTAGCTGACCCTCAATCTTATCAATCTGAACTTCCAAAACCTCATAACGTCCCATCAGCCTATCTATGGAGTTTTGTGCTTCCTTGAAAAACGGAAGATTAGATAAAAGACCCTTCTTTTCATCTAAAGATTTAACATCTAGACTAAGGACCTTATCCATCAAATCCGAAAGCATCATACCAACTTCCCCAGCATCCTTACCCCTAACATTAGAGAGAATGGTCTCAGAAAAGCTAGACAACTCTTTCTGGGCTCCAACCCCATATTCAGTGGCCAATCCAGAATCTAAAAGATTAATCTTTTCTTTAATCTCATCAATCCTTGCTCTGTCTTCTGGTGAAATTTCCCCAGCTTTTTTCTCTATCTCCTGGGCTCCTTCTTCAACTTCTGCTTCTAGAGAATCTCTTATCTCTCTCTTGTCCTGTAAATCCCTTAGTCTTATCTTTGATGTTTGAGCTTTCTCTATCTCCTGCTTCTTTAAATCGTTTAAATTCATCTTATCCGTTTAAACCTCCATCTTCACTTTCATAGATGCTTTCAAGCACCTTTACGCTAGCCTCTATCTCCATCTTGTCATTCTTCATCAGCTTAAGAAACTGCCTCTCAAAAGCACCATTTAATATTTCCAAAGCCCTCTGGGTTTGTTCATAAACCTCATTTACCTCTAGGCTATCAATCCCCATCTGAGCAAAGTCGATGTATTTATTTAAGATTTTAGATGCGGTTCCCAGATAATAGTTAAAATACCTATTAGCCATTCGAATCTTCCTAGGATTTTTATCCAAATGTTGAAAAATTTTAACTCCTGTTTCATAAAGCCTTAAGCCCTGGTCACGGATATCATGAGCTTTTGCCTTATTAGCCGCCTCTCTCATGTCCATCAAATCCTTATAGGCCTGGTCCATTTTCTTTAGCATATCCTCTTCGCTCTCGGAAATACTGACCCTAATCCTAGGTCCTCCGACTTGTTCCTTTGCCGGTCCATCTAAAGCCAAAGCTTTAGAATTAGTCATAAATCTCCTTACTAGCCTAGACCCAATTAAACCAATAATTAGGGCAAATAGAATACTAGAGCTTAGAGCCAGGGTTAGAATAAAAAAAAGCCCCCCTCCTAGCGCGGATATTTTCCTTTCTTCACTCATCCCATCACCTCACTACTTTAATTTTATCACAAGACTCCCATCTATAATATTAATTTACAAATAAAAATCACCGGTAAAATCGGTGATTTTTCTAGATTATATTAATTTATCCATTATCTTTTGAATTTCTTCTATTTTTTCATCAAGCTCGGCTTGATATCCAGAGACTAAACTTTCCCTAACACAGGTCCTAAGGTGATTATGGAGAACTAACCTGTTAGCGGCAGCTAATAAGGACCCTGCTGCCATTAGTTGGTTGGATATATCCATACAATAAGCATCCTTCTCAACCATGCGAATAATCCCATCAATTTGTCCTCTGGCTGTCTTGAGCCTTCTCAAAATACTTGCTGCCTCTTCCATCTCTAAAGCTCTCCTATAAATTTATAACCAGCCTCTTCAATGGCCCTTTGAATCTCAGCAGAGTCAACCTGTCGGCTCATCTCAACTTCAACCCTCTTATCTGGGTGGCTTGCCACTGCCTTCTCAACTCCATCTAACTTTTCAAGTGCATCCTGCACTGACTTTTCACAGTGGCCTCAAGTCATACCTTCAACTCCATAGAATTTTCTCATAGAATCCTCCTTTTCCTCCTGTTTTTCATCTAGCCCAAGCTCCTTAAAATCAACTATATCTTCAACTTGATTTGCTGGAGCCAAACCAACTACAGGTCTAAAGCTGTTTAATCTAAGGGCATTAGTCACCACAAAGATTGAAGACAAGGACATGGCCCCAGCTGCAAACATAGGATTTAGGGTAATCCCAAAGCTTGGGTAAAGAACACCTGCAGCCAAGGGAATTAGTGAAGCATTGTAAAAAAAGGCCCAAAAGAGGTTTTGCTTGATATTTTTTATAGTCTTCTGGCTCAATAGCCTGGCACTGGCCAAGTCTAAGAGATCTGACCTCATTAAAACTAAGTCTGCCGCCTCAATGGCAATGTCCGTACCGGCTCCAATAGCCACCCCTACATCAGCCCTGGCTAAGGCTGGAGCATCGTTAATACCATCTCCTACCATAGCCACCCTTTTACCTTCAGCTTGGACACTCTGGACTACCTGGTCCTTGTCCTCAGGTAAAACTTCAGCGATTACTTGGTCAATTCCAACCGCCCTGCCAATAGCCTGGGCAGTCCTCTGATTGTCCCCTGTCAACATATAGACCTCTAGCCCCTCTTTGTGAAGCAGTTCTATAGCCTTCTCAGAAGTAGGTTTAAGCCCATCGGCTACTGCTACTAGACCAATAATCCCTTGATTATTAGCAAAGTATAGGGCAGTTTTTCCCTCTTCTCCATAAGTCTGTGCAATCTCGAGAGCCTGGACCGTATCATAGCCTAGTTCCTTCATATACCTTTCGTTGCCGCCATAGTACTGATCATTTCCCAGTTTAGCTTCTATACCCAAACCTAAGTGATTATGGAAATCACTAACTTCTACTAAAGCAATACCCTCAGCTTCCACATAGCTAGTGATTGCCTTAGCCAATGGGTGTTCTGAGGGACCTTCAATACTGCCAATAACCCTTAAGAATTCTTCCTTCTCTAAAATTCCAAAATCAGCCAAATCCGTCACCTTAGGCTGGCCCATAGTAATAGTCCCAGTCTTATCTAAAATAATAGTATCTACCTTTTCCAAGGTTTCTAGAGCTTGGGCTGATTTGAAGAGTAGACCATTAGAAGCCCCCTTGCCGGTTCCCACCATAATAGAAACTGGAGTTGCCAAGCCCAAGGCACAGGGACAGGAAATCACCAGAACAGCTATAGCGATTGTCATTGAAAATTCAAAGTCCCTGGTAATGATAAACCAAATGATAAAAGCCACCAAGCTTATGGCCATAACAATCGGAACAAAGATGCCAGAAATTTTATCCGCCATCCGTGCTATAGGGGCCTTGCTAGTGTTTGCATCTTCTACCAGCCTAATAATGGCCGCCATAGCCGTGTCCTCGCCAACCTTTTCTGCTTCCATCCTTACCGATCCTTGGACTAAGATTGTAGAGCCTATTAGGGAATCTCCTTCTTTTTTATCAACAGGCATTGATTCACCCGTCAGTGCCGACTCATCTACGGCAGCAGAGCCAAAGACTATCCTTCCATCTATGGGAACTGAGGAACCTGGCCTAACCACCAGTATATCCCCTACTTGAACTTCGTCTATAGCTACTTCCACTTCCTGACCGTCGACCCACTTGATAGCTTTCTCTGGAGCTAAGTCCATCAGCTTCTTGATGGCGTCAGTAGTCCTTCCCTTAGATCTGGCTTCTAGATATTTGCCCAAGGTTATTAAGGCTAGAATCATAGAAGCAGACTCAAAGTAAAGAGACTGGGCATAGTGGCCTACTGTGACCCAGTCTCCTTGACCTAGCCCATAGGCCAGCCTAAGACTGACAAAAATTGAGTAGAAAACCGCTGCTGCCGAACCAATGGCAATCAGTGAATCCATATTAGGGTGACCCTTTACCAAAGACTTAAAACCACTAATATAATAGGCTCGATTTACATAGAGAACAGGTAGGGTCAGAAGAAATTGGGTAAGAGCCATAACCACTGAATTTTCATTACCTAATAAGACTGCCGGCATTGGCAGGCCCATCATAGGACCCATAGCTATATACATAAGAGGAAGCATAAAGACCATAGAGATTATAGTCCTAAATCTCATCTCAGCCTCTTCTAAGCCAGCCCAATCTTCCTGAACCTCTTCCTTCTTAGCCCCTTTTTCCATCTTCAAAGTAGCAGTGTAACCTGCACCCTCCACTGCCTTTATTATATCCTCCGGTTTTGTAGCATCTGAATGCTGAACCTGGAGGGATTTTCCAAGGAGATTAACCTCTGCTTCTTGGACCCCATCGACTTTTAAAACAGCTCTTTCAACAGCGGCCACACAGGCAGAACAGGTCATACCTCCCACATGATAATTAATTTTCATCGCTACCTCCTGACCACCCCCTGGGGGTGTATGTCTATTCTAACAAAGAATACTAACCCTAGCAAGTCCACTAGGAGATATCGATGATTATTTCACCAAGAGCTCGATCAAAATTATCCCTGCTGGACTGGAGTATAGCCAGGGTCTGGCCCAGCTCTACTCGGTCGCCTAGCTTGACTTTAAGGACTACACCGGCCCTATCGTCGATTAAAGAATCTAAATACTCTCTCCCTGCACCTAGGTGGAGAGCAGCCTTACCTACCGATAGGGCATCGATTCTACTGACAACACCTGACTTCTTGGCTAGCAGGTCCTTGTAATAGTTAGCTTGGGTAAAGGCTTCTAAGTCTTCTAGTTCATTCCAATTCCCACCTTGCCTTTCCACCATAGCTTTAAACATTTCAAGAGCTTGGCCAGATTCTAAAATATCTTTGGCCAGAGTCCTAGCCTGGTCTTCACCTAAGCCTAAGGCTAATTCTCCCATAGTCGATGCTAATACTATCGATAGATTGACAATATCATCTGGGCCCTCTCCCTGTAAGGTTCTAACAGCTTCTGCTATTTCAATTCTATTACCAACTGCATAGCCTAGGGGAGCATCCATAGGCGATAGAATAGCCCTGGTCTTCCTACCCAAGGCCTGGCCAATATCTTCCATAGTCCTAGCCAAGTCCTCTGCTTCTTCCTTGGTTTTCATAAAAGCTCCAGATCCCACCTTTACATCAAGGACAATGTTCTTTGCTCCTGAAGCAATTTTCTTTGACATTATAGAGGAGGCGATAAGGGGAATTGAGTCTACAGTAGCTGTCACATCTCTTAGAGCATAGATTGCCTTATCACCTGGCACTAAATCCCCAGTCTGAGCAGCAACCACCAGGCCAATTTCCTTTGCTTGATTGAACATCTCCTCTTCTGATAACTCAACTTTAAAACCAGGTATTGACTCTAGCTTATCGACAGTCCCTCCTGTATGGCCTAAACCCCTACCGCTCATCTTACAAACGGTCATTCCCATAGCCGCTGCCATAGGAGCTACCACTAATGTGGTTAAGTCTCCTACACCACCGGTAGAGTGCTTGTCAGCTGTATTTTTTAAACTTGAAAGATCTAAAATATCTCCAGTATCTACCAAGGCCTGGGTTAAATCAGCCGTCTCTTTTGCCGTCATACCTTGGAAGTAAACTGCCATCAGAAAAGCAGACATTTGATAGGAGGGGATGGACCCAGAGATAAAACCCTGGACCAAATCAGTTAATGCCTCTGAATCCAACGCCTGGCCATTTTTCTTCATTTCAATATAGTCAAGTATCATTGACCATCCGCCTCCATCGAACTGGCCCCAAAGCTGTGGGGCAATAGCTCCCTAAGTCGATAGGTTTTAAAATCCTGACCATTTCCAGTTAAGACTAACTCAAAATCCTCAGTGCAAAACTCTGATAAAACTTGTCTACAGATTCCACAGGGCGGAGTATAGTCTTTGATATTTCCATCTAAACCACCGATAATCAGCATTCTTTTAAATTCCCTCTCTCCAGCCGTAATTGCAGAAAAGAGGGCAGTTCTCTCAGCACAGTTAGTTGCACCAATAGATGCATTCTCAACATTAACACCAGGATAAAGCTTACCTTCTACAGTTTCTAAAACTGCTGCTACGTGGAAGTTTGAGTAGGGTGAATAGGAATACTCAATCACCTCTAGAGCCTTCTCGTACAGTCTTCTATAGTCTTTCATTACCTTCCTCCTCTTCAATAGCCCTAACCAAAGAGCTAGCTCCTAACCTATCAGCTCCTGCCTCTAAAAAAGCCAAAGCTTCTTCCAGGCTTGATATGCCTCCAGAGGCCTTTACCTTTAGGTCCGGGGCTGTTTCTAAGAACAAGCTAACATCTTCAAGGCTAGCACCTGAGCCAGCAAAGCCAGTGGAAGTCTTGATATAGTCAGCTCCGGCCTCCTGGACTAGGAGGCAAAGTTTTTTCTTTTCAGCCTTATTTAAGTAGTCCGTTTCGACAATAACCTTTAGAATAGTTTCTGAAGATAGCTTTCGAACAGCTTTAATCTCTTCTAGAATTTTTTTATAGTCCAGATTTTTTACGTCAATATTATTTATAACCATGTCAATTTCTACTGCCCCATCTTCTAAAGCCTGGCGAGCCTCATAGATTTTTACTTCTCTAGTATTATAACCATTGGG
>CAZFXW010000022.1:12629-12911 GCA_964523385.1 uncultured Peptoniphilaceae bacterium
CTACCATTTATTTGGCAATAAGCCACAGCCCTAGCAACCAAATCTGGAGGTAGGCAGGCACTGGCAGTCTTATACTTCATATGTTCATCTAAGAGTTTTTGATAGTCCTCCCAGCTAGCATTTGGCTTAAGCAAAGTATGGTCTAACTTGGATAATATATCTGAAGTTTTCATAAATTCTCCTTTTTCTGTCTTTTTTCCATCCTTCTTCTATTCATACCCATATACAAAGCAAAGAAAAAGCAGCCCTTGGGCTGCTTTTAATCTAGACAAAGTTCTAAAA
>CAZFXW010000022.1:12921-20256 GCA_964523385.1 uncultured Peptoniphilaceae bacterium
GTGATTTGGAGACCTCACGAGAAGGGCTTTCCTTGGCCAAGCGGCCGTGAACGGCCATTCGAGGAAGGCTCCAAATCTAGTTTTGTTATTAATCTCTAGCAAAGGAGACTGCTTTTCTTTACCTAGGGTATAGGTTTATTGCTTTTTCTGAAACACTGTTAGGCCCACCGATAAATTCTAAGGTCTGGTAATCATGATCCTCGATAAACTTATCTACATCGGCCCTACCATCTAGACTAGTTAACAGAATTGGAGCATTTCCATTTCCTGCTATCGCACCTGGAACCAATGCGTCTGGCCAGATGAATATGGACTACTAGTTCTATCCATAGTTCCATAATTCCAACCTGCTATCTGGTTTTCTTGACCCAGGCCAATCGTATTAATTACATATCCAGAACTGTTGTCCATTGGTCCAGGTTTGGTACCTGAAACAGTTTCAAAAAGAACAGAATTATTAGTTGCCTTGGTAAACCAAGTCCTATACCTTTGAGAAGCCTCACCTTCATAATAGTCAGAAACTTCCATTTTACCCACCAGTGGGTCTGTTCCGTTTTTGATTTCATAAGAATCTATTAAACCATCTTTATCAATATCTTCAATAAAGTAAGAATGGGAATCTAAGGTAGTAGTAATGATTCTCCCAGAATTATCGCTGATGTAGGATTGGAAATTTAAAAGCATATTTCCAGTTAGATAATTAGGATGGGCCATGGCTATTTCTTGCATGGGCTTATTTAGTACATAGATTATCCATCCCCAATATATGGTACTGTACTGGGTACTTCTGCATTTCTAAAGTTTACAACCTCATTATGAAAAAAGGTAGTTCCCGTAACTTCTGCTAAATTGCCCCTTGTGGTGCCCACTTTATTTGCCGTACCATTAATAGCTACCCTTGGAAATGCTCCAGTACTGGATAAGGACACCCTTTGAGATTGGACACTAGAAACATGGTCAGCAAAAAATGGATCAATATTATTTCTGAATTTCCATTCTTTATCCTCTGGACTTACAACATAGGCAAAGTTGTCTAGCTTAGTAATCCTAGTATTAACTATAATTGCCCCATAAGATCCTACGCTTGGGTTAAACCAGGTGGTCGTCCTTGGATTAGAGAAATGGCTCAGATTGTTGGCAGTTGAAACTCCTGCTTAGTTTGCCATATAGGAGGTGATAATACTGCCTGAACTATAAGAACCAGCCACATAGTAAGGCAGTCTTGTTGCTCCATCCTTATATCCATAAAAAGTATTAAATTTTAAAGGATCATTGGGAATGTTATACTTGCCAATCTCATCTAAAACTTGCCCAATAGGCTTAGAAAGCTGTACGTATGAGCCAGTTGCATTAGCAGACAAATAAACTGGTGACATTACCCTACCTGATATATATTGGGGATTACTAGACGTGCTTAAGGTTGACAATCTAGTTACCCAAGCTCCCTCAGGCCCGCCAATTAACTTGAGCAAATTAATCATATTAGCCGAACTAACACCTAGTTTCACGGTAACACCTGTGATGTAAGTAGCAAGTCTGCTGTCGAACTGCATGGTAAAATTATTGTTAGCCATATTATCTGCTGGCCTAAAAGCATTCTTGTATGACCAGTCAAAGGCCAACTGGGTATTATTTAGATCAGCTTGACTTACTGGCTTAAAGTAAACACCAAACTCACTAAACCAAGCCTCTGTTTTAAGCTGGTAAGGCAGCCAAGGTGTTACTCTCACCGCCTGGGCTTCATTCTCGATCCCCCTACTCTATGGTAAAATCCCAAAGACCATAATAAAAGCCAAGAGCATGGCTAAAGGTCTTCTGATTTTTTTGTTTATGTTAGATAGCCTAATCATATTTTTCAACTCCTTTTTGATATTGGGCACAGGTCCGTAAGTTAGCTTTCCTAGTTCACCTGCGCCCTTTATCTCAAACTTATTAACACATATATCCAGGATATTAAATCCTTAACCGTACTTCTTATGTTATACCCATATAGTCATCTTTATACAAGCCTTCAATTTAAATACTAAAACTTAAAAACCCATGGAAATGGCCAACTTGTCAACGCGTTGCCATAGAATAACTATTTTAAATGCTTGAGCCACGATTATATATAAATAAATAGTGCATAACAAGTTGGAAAATGCTTAGAAAATTTAGCGTATTTTTATCTTTTTGATAAAAACCTTTCTGTTTTTGGATAAGTTTTAAGCATAAAAAAACCACCGACTTCTCGGTGGTTAATTTTCTTCTTCAGCCTCTTCTTCTAAAACTGGCTTTTTCTTTTCTCTCTCAAAGTAGCCCTCTGGTATTTCTACCTTGACCTGCCTTATTCTATTTTCTTCAACATCCATTATAGTAAAGGTAATATCGTCAAATACTATTGATGAGCTATCACCAGCCTCTGGTATATAACCTAACTGACAGATTATCAGACCACCTAGTGAGTCAAAATCCTCACTACTGTCGTCAATCTCTACTCCCGCATAGTCATTAAAGTCGGCTAAACTAACCGATCCTTTGGCCATATAGGTCCTGCTACCAAGCTTGGAAATATCTGGCTCGTGGTAATCATATTCATCATCTATTTCCCCGACGATTTCCTCAACTAAGTCTTCCATGGTTACTATACCCGAAAACCCACCATACTCGTCTATTAATACAGCAAAGTGGTTCCTAGATGACTTTAGTTCCATAAATAGGTCATTGATATTCTTTCTTTCTGGAACAAAGTAAGCTGGCCTTAAAATTGGCCTAATATCCACATCTTCAAGTTCAATATCCTGGGTTGCTAAAAACATAAGCAAGTCCTTGACGTAGAGGATTCCGATAATATTATCTACCGAGTCCTCGTATACAGGAATTCTAGAATACTGCAAATTCAGTATATCATCTACATATTGATCAAAACCGTCGCTTACATTTATCATAAAGACTTCGGTCCTAGCCGTCATTATCTCTTCAGCAAACTTGTCGTCAAAGACGATAATAGAATCTAGCATTTTCTTTTCTGTAGGGTTGATAACACCTTGCTCTTGGACTACACTAACGATAGCCTTTAGATCCTCTAGGGTCACCTTTTCCTCTATACCCTCTAGGTTTACCCCTAACAATCTTAGGATAAAATTGGTCGATAATGTAAGTAGTAAAACAAAGGGCTTCATCACTAGAGAAAATACGTTGACTATACCTGCCGAGTATTTGGCAAACTTGTCTGGCATAGTCAAGGCCACCCTTTTTGGAACTAGCTCTCCAAAAACCAAGGTAAAGTATGAGAGTATAAAGGTTATCAGTACTAGGGAAATAGTCCCTGCATATGGAACCCCTATTCTTTCCAATGGACCTACTAGGTAAACCGATAGGTTTGACGCGGCAAAGGCCGAGGATAGGAAGCCTGCAAGGATAATAGCAACTCCGATCGTAGATAGGAAGAGAGATTGATCTTTGGTTATGTTTAAGATGGTCTGAGCCTTCTTATCCCCTTCTTCTGCCCTATCTTTTAATTTTTTCTTATCTATTGATATTAGCGACATTTCTGCTGCTGCAAAAAATGCGTTCACTAAGGTTAATATAAGTATTACTAGCAATTGAACTAACATTTCAAACCCGAATCAGAGTCCATCTAATCCATTCCCCCTTAAAAATATATAATCATAGAAATTATAACAATTTTACTTGTTATAGTCAATCGAGCTCTAAAACTTCCTACCCTTGCCACCACCATAGGTTCGGCCACTGCCAGTAGAAGATTTTCGAACTGTAGTCGTTCCCCCTCCACCTGAAGAACCAACAGCCCTCTGAACTTTCCTTGGGATAACATTAGTGGCTAATAGCCTATCCTCAAATGTACGGTAATTGAAAACCGCTCCATCTCTGTACTGAAAAGCCCTAGGCCTATATTTTCTATCAGCCTTTTTCTTATTTCGATTGTAAAACAGCCCACCAGCTAGTAGGCCAACCACACCTGCAAAGCCTATGTTGGCTGGAGACAGGGATCTTACCTTTTCCTCTACTATCTTTGAACCTGTCTTTCCCATAGAGAAAAAGGTGCTAGCCTGGTCTAAATAGGCGCTTGCTGCCCTAAAGTAATCCCCCTCTTCAAGACCTTCTGCGAAAAAAACATCATAAAGCCTTTCGATTCTTTGATCATCTAGGTAGCCAATAGCCTCTCCCTCAGTCAGTATATGGATTTCTCTGTTAGTCATATCAACAAACAATAAAAGGCCGCTGCCATTTGCTCCATAGCCATTTTCTTCCCAATAAGCTTCCATGGCATTTCTGCTCGGCCCATCAACATTATCTAAGGCTATAAAAGCCACATCCATATCGTAGGTTTTTGAGAGCTCTTCCAATTTAGCCCTCAGCTGAGTCTCTTCTTCTGGACTTAATATATCTGCCTGATCCACCAGTAAATCTGGTGCTGCAAGGCCTAGATTAGTTGCCAGAAAGATAACGATAACTAATGCGAAAATAGTTTTTCTTACCATATAAAGTAACCTCCTAGAGAAAGCAATACGATGACAAAGAGCGCCAAGATAGCTGAATCTCTTCCTAACTTAGCCTTATCCAGTGGCAGCCTGCCAAAGGAATTTGCACTTTGTCCATTAACCCCATACTCGTAAATCTGGCCATGGTAATTATAAGTAAGCAGCCAAACTGGGTATAGTACATAATGGGGCTCTTGGAAATTAACCTCCATATCCATAGCTTTTTCTTCAACTGCGTCGTAGGTCTTAACGCTCTCATCTACAAGCCTACTGGCATAGGACTGGGCTGCCCAGGTCATGTCTGGTTTAACTTCCTGCCAATCAATATCATACCTATCAGAATAGAAGCCGTTTAGGTAGGAAATGTCAAAATCTGTCAACATGGTGCTGTTATAGGGTTCTATGGATTTAAGCATGTCCTTGTCTATCTGGTCCAAGGCTATTTCCCCAAGCCCTTTTATCTCTATTACCCCATCTCGCTTAATTTCGTAGTCCTTAACTTCTGTGTATTCAGTATCTCCAACCCTCCAGACCCGAATCTTTGAAGCTTGGGCTAAGTAGTTAACATCAGCCTTAGCATCACCCATCCAATAAGGTACATAAATACCTGTTATAGTCTCTAGCTGAGACTCCTGGTAAAATCCCTTAGGTACATACCTATGGCCTTTAACCCAATTTAGAATTTCCTCTTGAGCTTTTTCCTTAGATATCTTAAAGGGGATAATATACTCTGGCATAAAGTTACCCTGGATTCTATCCTCAATAAGGACTGGTGAGTGACAGTAGTAACAGTAGGTAGTTGTGGTTGTCGGGCTAGTCACTACCTCTGCACCGCAGTTATTACAGTTATAGCCGTGGACCGTTAGTTCCTCCACTGGTTGTTGAACCTCACGAGCTTGGATTTCTTCTTCGTTAAGCCCTTGACCTAGCAACCTCTTTTCTAGTTCTTCCTTGGTAAACTCTGATAGGCAATAGTCACATTTGTTTTTTTGGACGTCTGGATCAAAAACTAGTGGTCCACCACAATTTGGACACTTAACAGTACTAACCATTTGCTTTATACCTCCTATACCTCTCAATATTTTCCTTTGAAAGAAAGTCAAAGGCTGCGTTTATCTTTTGAAATCTCTGGGTAGCCCCTTCTTCTTTATTAACATCTGGATGATAAGCCTTGGCCATTCTCCTATAAGCTAACCTCACCTCATACTCGTCCGTGTCATAAGGCACTCCTAGAAGGTCTGCTGACTCTTCATACTTCTTTACAAAGTCGGAAAGTCCTACCCCTGGCCCCTGCTGGCTCCCCTGTTGGTAGTAGCCTCCTCGCTGATGATAACCGCCAGTCTGGCCTCCTTGAAAGTTTCGAAAAAATTCCTCCCAGATCTGCTCCTGTTCCATCCTCTGCCTTTCCCTTCTGGCCCTTTCTTCCTCATCCTTCATCCTCCAAAAGTCCTCGGCATAACTAGAGAAGCTTCTCTTTTCAGCCCCTTCTGTATAGTGCTTAGCCCTATCATAGAGGAACTCAGTGGTTATATAGTGCTGATATTTTAGGTAGGAGACAAAGGTTCTACCTAGGAGTGGTAGGATAAATAGGACCGCAAAAGTAAGCAGGACTATAGGGTGAAATATTATAAATGGGGCGAATAACAAGATAATACAACCAACACTAGACAAAAGGGCTAAGACTATTGCCCTTGCCCCTTCAAGGCCTAGAATGACAAAGCCTAGTCCTTTGATTAGGCCTCCAATAGCCCCATCTACAAATTTAGCTAGACCCTGATAAAAAGTTCCTAAAAATGAGTTCATAAGTTTTTCTTCCTGTTCCTATATTCTTCTAGCCTTCTCGCATCCTCAATTTCTAAATCCCTAGAACCAGCCAACCCTTCTAAATGGTGCTGGAATTCATGTACTAGGGTATCCATCAACTTCTCAGTCAAATCCTCTTCCTTTAGATGGCCGTAAACCTCCATAAAAGACCCGTAGTAAATCTTGATGTAGTTGCCCATCCTACTCCTAGTGTACTCTCCTAGGATATAGAGGTCTTTGCTAGTCTCTGTCTCTGGATGATGTTTAGCCTCTGCTAGGAGGGCAATTCCTCCATGGAGTTTCCTGTAGAAGTCCTGAGGGATTTCCTGGCTAAGTTCCTCGAGAATTTCATGAAACCTATCTATGGAAATGCTCATTACCTATTAAAATCGCTGATAGCTCGGTCCATCTCCCTTTGATGGTCCCTCTCCTTCTGAGCTTCCCTCTTATCGTAAAGCTTCTTACCCCTAGCTAAGGCTATATCAACCTTAACCAAAGACCTACGTATATTAACACTCAAGGGAATCAAGGCCATACCGTCAGCCTGAACAGCACCAAAAAGTCTATCTATCTCCCTCCTGTGTAAGAGGAGTTTCCTTTTCCTAGCTGGGTCAAGGTTTTGGATATTACCATGATCATATGGGCTTATGTGCATGTTGTGAATAAAGACTTCTCCATTTTCAATAAGGCAAAAGGCTTCGTTAAGGGACACCTTGCCCTGCCTAATTGATTTTACTTCTGTCCCTACTAGGACTATACCAGCCTCAAAAGTCTCCTCAATAAAGTATTCAAATCTCGCTCTTCTATTGTTAGCAACTGTCTTGCTCATTAAATCACCATTTCTCTATCTTCATATCTACTTCATGTCTCTCATCGTCAACTCCGATTACCCTAACTTGGACATTCTGACCCAATTTAACGACTCGGCCTGTCCTCTCTCCTTTGACAAAATAGTTCTCCTTGTTGAAGTTGTAGTAATCATCCTCTAAGTTTCTAAAGGCTACCAAGCCCTCTACTGTGTTTTCCAATTCTACAAAGATTCCAAAAT
>CAZFXW010000023.1:0-19994 GCA_964523385.1 uncultured Peptoniphilaceae bacterium
AGTCGACTCGTCACTTAAAAGGACTTTAGGCTTTGTGGCCAAGGCTCTAGCTATTGCCACCCTCTGCTTCTGACCACCTGAGATTTCCGATGGGTAGTGGTTTTTCCTGTCTACCAAATCGACAAACTCCAACATCTCAGCTACCCTCTCTTGGATCTCATGCTTTGAGAGACCGATAATCTCCAAGGGATAGGCGATATTCTCTGCTACAGTCCGTTGATGGAAAAGATTAAACCCTTGGAAAATCATCCCAATATTTTGCCTAAGCTTAAGCAAGTCCTTCTTGTCTAAACCGTTGAGTTTAACGCCGTCTATTTCCACAGTACCAGAGCTAGGCTTTTCTAAAAAATTCAAACACCTTACTAGAGTTGACTTACCAGCTCCAGAAAGTCCAATAATTCCATAAACCTCTCCCTTTTCAACGTCGAAGGACACATTATCGACAGCCCTAAAAGTTTTGTCCTCAACCTTAAAATCCTTAGTTAGATTCCTTACCTTTATCATCACATCTCCTATAATTCCCATAAAAAAAGCCCTTATCCCTAGGGACAAAAGCAATTAGCCAGACCCCTGGCGCCTCTCGCTTTGCCGTAAAAACACACGACTACTCTTGAAATAATTATATTAATAGATGGATAGCTTGTCAAGATTAGGCCAAACAATGGCATCCTAGCCTTATATCCCTTATACTAGAAGAAAGGAGGTCTTATGTTACTTTCACTTGCACTCTTATTTATCCTTGGAATTGGCCTAAGCCAAGTCTGCCATTGGCTAAAACTACCGAACCTAGTTGGATATATCTTTACAGGACTTATCCTAGGCCCTGAAATCTTGGCCTGGCTAGATTCTGGACTTCTAGACCTATCCGCCAATCTACGCCAACTAGCCCTAGTAATTATCCTTATTAGGGCTGGACTTACCCTGGATTTAAGAAGCCTAGCTCAGGTAAAATACCAAGCCATTAAACTGGCCTTCCTGCCAGCCACTTTTGAAATCCTAGGGTATTTTTTACTAGGCCCTAAAATCCTGGGACTCTCAACCCTAAACTCGGCAATCCTAGGCTCTATTATGGCTGCAGTCTCGCCGGCAGTAGTAGTCCCTAGAATGATAAACCTTAAGCTAAAAGGATACGGAGAAGACAAATCCATAGCAGAAATAGTCCTAGCGGCCGCTTCAATAGACGACATCTATGTCATAGTCATCTTTACTTCTCTTTTAAGCCTGAGGGGAACTGGTAGCTTCAGCCCACTAGTCCTATTAAACATACCAACTGCCATAATCAGTGGAGCAGTCTTGGGGACAGCTACAGCCTTGATTTTCTATTATCTTATAGGAGATAGTCTAGAGAAAATCCCCCCAGCCTATGGACTTATTTTAATCCTAGGACTTGGCATCCTTATATATGCCGGCGAAGACTATATAGTAAAATTACTACCATTCTCTGGCCTTATCGGTGTACTAGCCTTAGCCTCTGTTCTATCGATAAAGCTTAAATCCAGCGTCAAAGAAGTTAACAAGAGTTTTGGCTCTCTCTGGACGGCCTTTGAGCTCCTACTCTTCGGCCTAATAGGAGCCCAACTAAAGCTGGGAGCTGCCTTAGACGAAGGTTTATCTGCCCTAGCCATCGTCGGCCTAGGCCTTGCTTTTAGATCCCTTGGTGTAGCCCTGGCCAGCCTAGGCAACCACTATAATTCTAAGGAGAAAACCTTCCTTATTTTTTCCTACCTACCTAAGGCCACTGTCCAAGCGGCAATAGGTGGCATACCCCTGGCCCTAGGGCTGGCGGGAGGAGAGACCATCCTAACAGTAGCAGTCCTAGGCATATTAATAACTGCTCCTCTAGGAGCCTACCTAATCGATAGGTCTTACCCTAAATTATTAAAGAAGAAGGTCCAAGCCAAATCAAACCACCAACTTAATTTAGATTAAAATAATACTATTAATATATAAGAAAGAAAGGAACTTATGAAAAGAGACTTAGATTCATTAAAGAAAAAATTTAAAGCAGAACTTAGAAAGAAAGTTAGATACCTAGTTATCCTAGCCATCTCCTTGATCTTAGCCTACTTTGGCATCGACTTTCCCGTAAAAGAAGGCCAGCATAAGGTCATCAAAGTAGTCGACGGCGACACCCTTGTCCTGTCCATAGATGGAGTTGACGAAAGGGTCAGGCTTATAGGTATCGATACCCCTGAAAGTGTTCATCCAGACTCTAATAAAAATGTAGAAGAGGGAAAAATTGCCTCTGATTACATGAAAAAACTTGTAGACGGAAAGTATGTCGAGATTGAATACGACAGCCAAAAAAGAGACAGATACAACCGAATCCTTGCCTACATCTATATCGATGGGGATATGGTAAATAAAATCATGCTCAGGGAAGGATACGCCCGTCTAGCCACCTACCCACCTAATGTAAAATACGTCGATGATTTTATAGAGATAGAGAAAGAGGCCCAAAGGCAGAAAAAAGGCTTTTGGAAATCAGGATTTTACAGCAAAAGCGGCGATATCATTATCGCCGCTTTTATCACTAGAGCTGAACCCAACTTGTGTTTATAATCGAAATTACAAAAACACAAGATAATACCCCTTACGATAATCTTTTTTCACTTTCATCTACTTTCTTTAATCCACCAACATTATTGGTGACCATTTTATAATAGGTTAGCACCAAGCAAAAGCCCCTCAAAAAAAGGAGGCCTCTAAGCCTCCAATATTAAATCCTATTAAAATCTCACTATTGCCCCAATATTTAGGTCAAACTCTTCTACCTTTTCCCTATCCACCAGGACCACATCTCCACCACTTCTAAATGTACAAGCTACAATACAGTCAATATTTTCTGGCATAAAATCAGTAGCTATGAATAGCTTTTGAATCCTTCCAAGACCCACATCCCTCTCAATCTCAGAGAAATTAGTAATTGCATTTCCTAAGTTAATCTCTTCCTTAAGTTGGTCTACCTGTTTCTTTACTTCGTCTATGTAGGTAGGTAGCAGTCTATTCCTAAGTTCATCTACAAGTTCCTTCTCTGTATAGGTCTCTAAATCTTGATTGACAATGGCTGCAAAGGGCAAATCAACCATTGCCTTAAATTCGTTGACTGTTCTTTCCCTGCCGAAGAGGATTATCGGCGTATCCTTATACCTAAAGAATCTCTCAAGTTCAGTCTTTAAGTATCTAAAATACTTTTTCGTGTTCTTCTCATCTTCGTCTGACTTTGTAACGTGACTATGTAAGGCAACAGTACTACTTGCTGTAGGGTTTATTCTCTGATCACTCATATCCTTATCGTCGTATAGTTCATCAAAAGAACCTACAATATTAATTTTTAACTCTTCGATAAGGCCGCCAAAGAAGGTGAACATCCTAAACCTATCCCTAGAGATTTCTAGTAAATAGTAATCGCTAGGCAGTTTGAAATAATTAATTAGTGGTATTACATTGTAGTAATCCCCAACAGTAATGCCCTCATCTACTTCTCCTGTTAGGTGGTAAACCCTAGTACATCCACAGTCAATTAGGACACCTAGTCCATCAGTAGTATAGTTCCAAAAATCAACGTCATTTAAAATCCTGTCAGCCTCGGCAAAGTATTCATCCAGTTTAACCTTAGGATTATCCCTTAGCATGTCCTTGGCCTCATTTAATAAATTCTTGTATCTTATAACATCTTGCTTGTTTTCTGGAGAGGTCTGGTGCGTTGGCATATATAAGCTTACCATAGGCCCATCCAAAATCTTTGCAAGCTCTCTCACTTTTATATTATTCATAATTTCCCTCCTAGCAGTTGGATCCTAAGGGCTAATAAAGCCTTTGTCCAACCGCATATACAATAGGTCTAGATTTAGTTCTCCGCAGATAACCATCTTTTTCTAATTCATCTAATTCATCTCTCATAGTAGACATAGGAAACTCATCCTTATACTCTTCGATAATTTGTTCTCTTTCAAACTCAACTCCGCTAAGGAAAAAGTCGAATATATTAAGCATCTTCATACATTTAAATTTAATTTGAGAGTTAATCTTTGGGTCCTTCTCCAACCTATCACCCATTCTCCTCAACCCTTCAACCCTATCTTCAATTCTGGCTATAGTCGCCCCTTGGTCCACCAATGCAGTTTCTAAAAAAGTGTCGATAAAGTAGTTTAACTCACCTTTAGAAACCTCAGATATAGTTCGGTTAAATCTATCGTAATAGTCCCTACTCAGCAACCTAACTCTGGTCGAAAATGATAGAGCTGAATAGATAGACATCAGTTCCTTTAAGTAAAAGCTAAATATGTATTTGGCAATTCTTCCATTGGCCATATTAAAGGGGAAAATATATCCAAAGTAATATTAGGCTATTATTATGTTTATTGGATTTATTGCATCATTAAAGAGAAAGGCAAACAAATTATCTAATTGTTTTTTTATATTCTCTTCTCCTACCGTACCTTTATGATGAATAGTCCTCATCTCAGCAGTAGACCTCTTAAAGGCTGCTTTATCAGTAGGTTAAATGCTAGTCTCCTCTGGTTCTTGTTCTTCCATAAAGGTAAAGGCCTTATAAACACCTACGATATCTTCAGAAGATGTCGGAAAAGGTGTGGACTCTTCCCATAATGCTATATATTTCTTAATAATCTGGCTGTATTTCTTATCATCTATATCCTTACCATCGTGTAAGTTCTTAGCCAGCCTAGCAAACTCATCCCTAGTTGTGTATATACCCTATACTTCATGAGATGCTTGTAGTTCATTTGCCAATGAGTCTAGGTAGAGTAACTCTATAATATTCTTAGGTAGACCTTCGGTCATCCTAGTAAGCTTTCCGTCATTTTAAAGAGTTTTAGTCATCAAATTATTTGTATATATATTAGGGGGATAAAACAACTCTTCTACAGTACCTTCATCTGTTTCTATCTCAAGTCCAGTTCTATATCTAATCGGGAAGTGAAATCTTCTGTCCAATTCATCTAAGAAGTTATCCTTGTCTTTATAGTAAATTTTATATAAGTAATCCATCTCCACTTCCTTTCGCTATTGAAGAGGAGCCACTCTCTATTACTCAAATTATACACCTTTTTTAGATTTATAGCAATCCTTTCCAAAACAAAGATTGAATAAACCCACTTTTGTTGATTTACCGTCTTTTTTTCTTTAATTAATCCCCAAAGACCCTTTTATTTTCCATTAATCTATCAAATTTCCCATGTTTATTTTTACTCCCATTAATAAATATAAGTTTTTTTAAGTATTATACATCAAAATCTTTATATAAATTCCCACTTTCATATCATCTTAAACATCATCTTAAACAAATTTTATTTTTTATCCTTTCATTTTAAGAATGAAAAACCTTTTTTTGATGATAACATCCAAACCTTAACTTTATAGCCTAATAATCCCTAAGTTCGGTGTTTTTAAATACTTTTAACCACTTTTTCCTTTAATATCCTACAGCTGTAAAATATACACAAAAAACGGGGTTCTGCCCCGTTAAAATGTAAATACTTTGATTAATAAAGTCTATTCCTTACAGCATAGACTATTGGCCTGGCTTTTACCCTTTTTATATAGCCAGCCCTTTCCAGCTCATCTAATTCATGTCTCATACTTGATACTGGAAAGATATCCTTAAACTTATCGAATAACTCCTCCCGCTCATATGTACCTTCAGGTATAAAAAAATCACATAGATTTAAGACTAATAGCACCTTTTTCTTAAACTCAGTATTAGCCCTTTTCTCTCCAGCCAGTCGATTTTTCATCCTACAGTAGCCCTTTACCCTATCTTTTAGGTTTGCTATTGTAGCCCCCTGACCTAGGAGAAACATTTCAAGAAAGGTATCTACGTAGTAATTCATCTCTCCCTTTGAAATCTTGGATGTGGTCCTATTAAAGCTGTCATAATAATCTCTATTTAACAGCCTTGCCCCTTTAGAGAAGGATAAGGCCGAAAATATAGATAGGATTTCCTTTAAATAATATGTATATACATATCTAGAGATCCTCCCGTTAGCCATATTAAAGGGATATATATATCCAAAATAAAAATAAGAGATTATTATATGGATAGGGTTGATTTGGTCATTAAACATAAAAGCAGATAACTGGTCTATTTTTCGCTTTATATTATCCTCACCAAATATGCCTTCATGGTGTATACAACTTAGGTTAATATTTGTTGTATAAGACTTTATAGTGTCAGTAGTTCTGTACATGCTCCCATTTACATAGGCCTGATTGACATCCTCTTTATATGTAAATTCGTCATAAATACCGTCTAGGTCTTCCACAGATATCGAAAAGGGACTATCATCGTTCCACAAACTTGCATAAGCCTCTACTATCTTGCCATATTTTCTATCACCAACTTTTTTCCCGTCATGATAGTCTTTAATTAAAGAAGCTATCTCTTCTCTGGTTATAAAAACCCCCTCAATTTCAAAAGATGCCTGTAGCTCTGCAATCAACACATCAAAAAATAATATTTCAATTATTTTATTTGGCAATCCTTTTGTTATCTTAGTTATTTGAGTATCATTTTCCAAAGCCTTGCTCATAAGATTAAAGGTATACATATTCGGTATGTAAAATAACTCTTCTTCAGTGCCTTCATCTGTCATAATAGTTAGCCCCGTCGTGAAGCTTGTTGGACAGTTAAATCGCTCACTCCACTCCTTAATAAAGTCTTTACTATTCTTATAATACATTCTATACAAATAATCCACTTGTTCACCCTCTTCTTATGAAAACCAAATTTTCCCGATGCCTAAAAAACAAAAAGTATTTCTTATGCACTAAGTTTGATTATATCACACTAAGCCGTTACAGTTCTAGCAGCTTGACAAGCATATTCGATATATAAACCAAAAAAGACCTAGCCTTTAGGCTAGGTCTTTTTTAATCAATCTTCATCTTTTTTGAGGTAGTACACACTGGTACCAACTAAGGCGACCAAAGGTCCTAGGGTTACTGATCTTAGGACAAGCATGATAATATTTATCCTGTTCATTTTTACTTCATGATTTTGGATAATGTTATCCAAGTCCGCTGTCGGTGTACCGACAAAGAGCAGGCCTATAACATTTCCGTTATTGTCTTTAATAGGCTTATAGGCAGTATAATACTTTTCATCAAAAATCTCTGCCTCTCCCACATATGTATCTCCTGCAATCACCGTCTGATAGGCTCTGTGGTTTCTACCTAGGTAGGTTCCCAGGGCTCTTTCATTATCTGGCGACATAACATTTGTTGCAATCCTCTTAAAGTCATCTCGCTCTCGGACAAAAATCGTAGACTCGTCTCCCAGGTCTTCTAAAACTGTATCTACCAATCCTAGGTGACCTTCAATACTCTGGCCGTTAGAGTCCAATAGAGTCCCTTCTCCAACAGTTAAATTTCCATAGGTATTGTAAAGATACTTCATGGTCAAGTTGATATTATTTTCCACATGACTCCTTAAAAGTTCATCTTTAACCTGCCTAATATCCGTTGAGCTCAAAGTATAACCAAAAAGCCCAGTAATCAAACTAGCCAGGAGGGAAATAATACCCAAGTATGCGATTCTCCTGTTTCCAATCTTCATAAACACTCCTTATTTGTTATCTACTCCTACAAAAACCTTCTTAAAGCCCAACCATGCGAAACAGGAAATGGCTGCTATAGTTCCCAACCTACCTCCCACTCCTATATAGGCTGCTGAAGCTCCTACGTAAAGGATTCCCGTCATCAAGGAGATAATAGACATTTCCACTAGGTTTAAGGCGTTTTCCATAGATATCATCCCTGCATAGGAGGAACAAGCTACTGCCGCTGCTAGCTCAGGCCCGATATTTGGAAAGAAATAGGGCAAGAGCATGCCTCCTATAAGGGTAACGATTGCCGAAGATGTTACCGGTCCCCTTCCAAGTATATTTGAGGCAGCGTAGGTAGCCATTCCAGCAAGAACTGAGGCTAACAAAATTATAAATTCCTTCATCTTTCCTCCTACCTAAACCTAGAGATAAAGTTGGTTATCAAGGTGGCCAGTGCCGCTGTAGTTCCACCTTTACCACCAATACCAGCATAAATCTCTGGAGTTACCTCCCAGATTAAACCTACAAGAAGTCCACCGACTCCCGCAAAGCCAATACTGGGGATAACAGCCTGAGAACTCATGCCAACAAAGGAAGCCGTATAGGTTATACCTGCCAATTCCCTAGGCATAAAGACAGCTGCTATAACGCCAACTAAACCGTTTGCTACAATTGGCCCATAGCCCATATTGTGGTTAATAAACCAGGTAGCCATAGCTCCAAAAAAAGTAGCTAAAACGACATATATAGTTCTCTTATCGCTATCCATTGCCACATCCCTTATCTATCAGCTGTTTGTAATGATCCGCCAGCGACACAGCGTAAAAACAGCCATATATAATTAAAATTTCCGTCTTGTAGAAGTTCGAGTCATTCAAGGCAGAAGTAACCAAGAGACCGCCCCCTACAGAGATAAAGGAAATCAAACCGAGCAAGCATCTTGTCCCTATGTTAAAATATTTTTTTATCATCTGACTCTCCTTTCTGATTAACAATATTTTATCAAATAATCTGTATTTAGTCATTATTTATCAATTTTTTTACACATCTCTCCTATTTCACTGTGCTAATTCCCTTTATCAGCCATTTGTCATTCCTTTATCTTTATACCACTAACTTGTATAATAAGGGTAAATACCTAATACGGAGTAGATTATGATAGATGATAATAAAGACTTAGAGCCAGCTCCTCTAGAGGAAGAAAAACCTGAGGAAGCTGCTCCCAAAAAGAAAAAAAGAAGAGAAGAAAGAGCAATCTTCTTTTCCTTCTTATATTTTTAATCGGGGCCGGCGTTATGGCCTATCCCCTAATAACTAGGCTCTACTATACCATCAAAGCCAACCAAGATGCTTCTGACTTTACTAGAGCCAAGGAAGGCCTAAGCCAGGAAGAAATCAACGAGAGAATAGCCCTAGCCTATAACGATGGCTTAACCAACAACCTCTCCGATGACCCCTACGACAAGGAAAAAATCGATAAGGGCAGAAGGGAATATGCTAGAATGCTTGAGCTTAACGAAAAAATAGGAGTCGTCGACATACCAAAGATCGACACCAAGCTTCCTATTTACGATGGAACTAGCGAGGAAGTCCTTCAAAGGGCCGCTGGCCACATCGAGGGAACTTCTCTCCCTATTGGAGGTAACACCACCCATGCCGTTATTACGGCCCACAGAGACCTACCTAGGGCCAGACTTTTCTCCCACCTAGATCAGATGAAAGTAGGAGACAAGTTTTACGTTGAGAACGTTAAGGAAATCATGGCCTATCAGGTAGACGAGATAGTAGTAATTGAGCCCAGAGACTTTCAAAAGCTAATGGTCAAACCGGGCCACAACTATGTAACCCTACTAACTTGTACGCCCTATATGATAAACTCTCAGCGACTTTTGGTAAGAGGTCCCAGAGTACCATATGTACCAGCAGTAGATGAGCCGCTAATGAGAGAAAATAAAGCAGCCTTTAGGTGCATGTACCCATTCTACGCCTCACTGGTAGTCATTTTGATCCTATTGTTGATTTTCATCCTCAGCCTTGGCATCTTCGTCTATCCAGCTATCTCTAACTTCTACTATAGACAGGCCTCTAAAGGTTAATTTGAAGGCTTTAGACAGACAGTAGATACTATAGACAAGGAAGAGATAGATAGACGTTTTGAGCTGGCTAGGGGTTATAACGAAACTATAGACCCATCTAGAATGGGCGACCCCTACTCAGATTTGCAAGAACAAGGGGTGGCAGAGTAGGCTAGAATGCTAGAAGTTCATGAGATGATTGGCCACGTTGAGATACCAAAAATTAGCCAGTACATACCGATTTACGCCGGAACTAGTGACCCAGTCCTACAAAAAGGAGTTGGCCACTTAGAGAGAACCTCCCTCCCAATAGGAGGCACTAGTACCCACACAGTAGTAACAGCCCACAGAGGTCTGCCAGACAAGAAGCTTTTTAGAAACCTGGATAGGCTAGTAGAAGGAGATGTCTTCTACATCCACAACATCAAAAAAACCCTAGCCTACCAAGTAGACTCTATCCTAGTTGTCGAAGCAAGCGACTTTACTGAGGTTCTGGTAAAAGAGGGAGAAGATCTGGCCAGATGGTGTTTTGCATTACTAAAGTGAACTTCTTAAAGGTTTTATCCTTTAAGGTCCCTCTAACTCAGTGGTCATGATAATCTGGTTTTTCTCTACCGAGAATCACTGATCCTGTATGGATAGTTCCTTATAAGGATTAGCCCTAACTGTCATATCGAAAACTCTTTCGTCTCGAGGGAAGCTCTCAGTGGATTTAATCGTCACCATTTTTTCTTCTGAATTAGCCGCCACAGCTCCTATAGATAGGATAGCTTGCACAACAATTTGAATTATCATAAGCACTGCCATTAATAGTGACAATCGGCTTTTTCTTTTGTTATCCATAGATTTTCGCCTTTCCGTCTTTTTATTTAATCCCTTAATCGGTCTAGATAGTTACATTAATTAAATAAAAAATTTTAAATAAATATTTTTATGTTTTTATCAACTTTCGGACAAAGTGAGAGAATTTAACTTACATTTTTCAAGAATATTCTCATTGTGAACACTTACACCTTGAAAGTGTTACATTGAAGTTAGTCTTTAAACGTCTATTTTTAGCATTCTTAGGCTTGAATGTTTAACAACTAATTATTTTGACAATAAAAAAGTTAATATTTGCAAAATAAAATAATAATCAGATAAGATTGTTAAGATTAAGTAATCATTGTGAATTTCATCTCTATTTTTCTAAAATTCGTAATATTTTAAAATGAGGAAATAGTTTGTGGTTGTTTTTTTGCATTTTCCTCAGTATTTTGAATTATTAATCGAAGTAAAAGGCATAAATCCTTCCTTATTTAGATTTTTGGCTTTATAGATCCTAATTAAAGTTTGTTTTGATTTATGCGCCTAGGTTTCCGAGTTTTTAGGTTTTTTCGCCTTGTAAAATGAACGAAAACAGATAGTTCGGGAGGCCTAAAATCGAAGGGATGATTTCATATTCCTCCCCTACATCAATTATTTAGATGACGGAGGAACGGACAGTTGAAATTCGAAAATCATCGAATTATCAACTATCCCTACAATGGCATTTATTGTGCTTCGTAGGGAACGACCATGCGAGGCGTTTCGGTTTCAGCGGATTGTCCAGGGACGGCTAATCCCTACATTAATTATTTAGATGATAAAAAAGGTCACCATCCTTAGCTGGTGACCTTTTTTCTACTAGTATATGTAATTTAATTTAAATATCGATCTCTCTAGTGAGTCTGGAGGAGGGGCTTCTGACAAAATTCTTAACAAGGGTAACCGTTCCCTCGAATCTTGTCATAGTTCCCTACCCCCCTCCCTATTCTTAGTAGATCCTATTTGACAGGCTCCCACAGCTGGCAAGTATTATCTGCTTTAAAGTCGGAAGTTTTTCTCAGCAGATTTGGCGGTGGTTACATGCTTTACTTCCTTCTTTCTTATAGGGAGGCTGTCTATGTATCTATTGCCTACCTTATATATAGGAAGAAAGTGTCTAATCTTCTGCGCCAATTGAACCCAAGTCTAGATAAAACCAATGGGCTTATATAAGTTATATGTTAATCATGCATGGTTAAGATATATTAGGAAGTCTTGTTTAGGCCAAGTTTTGCACTAGATTTTTTAGTGTATCGTTAAGTAAAGATTTGGTTCTTGGCCTAGGTTCCTAGTTATCTTTGACCTAGATACCTCTAGTATAATAAGTTTTTTCACACTAGTCAAAAAAATGAATTAGTTTTTTCTTTTATTTGTTGTCAATCGTACAAAAAAATTCAGTTTTCCTAAGCATTATCATGCATTATTGTTTCAAAATGATAAAACCTCCTCCTTGAGTATATAAATTAAATTAATTTATGATTTTAGCTCTATAGCCCATGATTTAGAGCTTTGATGATATTTATCAATAAAATATTATATTGAAATAGTACCTACTAGGGTCTATTCTTTAGCGCATTATGACGATATTATGCGAAAATATAAACAATAAAAACATTATTAAATTTCTTTAATTATTTCATTAACTTGAACAAATAACATAGAAATATATCGATGTTTTATACATGTCATCTTAACTAATAGATAAATTAACTTTTTTGATTAATCGATAGGCCAGTGGTAAAATTTGTATGAGGTGATTAATTTGAGCAGAAATACGAGTGTTGACCAGGGCATGAAGGCCTCTGGTATAACTTTAGCAGCCAATATATTTTTGGCAATTATCAAGTACGTCGCAGGTATAGTTGGTAATTCTAGCGCCATGGTGGCTGATGCAACCCATACTATGTCTGACGTTGGAACTACTGTGGCAGTAATGCTAGCCCTTAAAATATCTTCAAAAGACGCTGATGAAAGATACCCTTATGGACACGAGAGATATGAACTTATTATTTCAAAACTTTTGGGTATGGTTTTAATCCTAACTGGAGCTTGGATAGGCTACCAGGCTGTTATGATGATTTATAATGGAGTCTTTACCCCTCCTGGAAAAATCGCTCTAATTGCAGCCGCAATCTCTATAGTCATTAAGGAAATTATGTATAGGTATACCATGAAGGTTGCCAAGGACATTGGAAGTTTGGCCATGGAAGCTGACGCTTGGCACCATAGAAGTGATGCTTTCTCTTCTATCGGTACCTTTGTCGGTATCTTAGGAGCTAGACTAGGTTTCCCAGTCCTTGACCCTATCGCTGGTGTAGTAGTAAGTATTATGGTAGTTAAGGTAGGAATTGATATCTACAGCCAATCAGTAAAGGGCTTGGTAGATGAAGCAGCAGATCTGGAAACTAGGATGAAAATTAAAAGTATTGTCTTAGAGAATCCTGGTGTAGTTAGCATCAAAGATATGAGAACCAGAAAGTTCGCCAATCATGTTTATGTTGACTTAGATATAAAGGTGGATGGAAAAATTAGTGTAACTGAAGGCCACAACATCGCATTAGAGGTCCACGACCGTGTGGAAAAAAAGATGGACAGCGTTAAACACGTAATGGTCCATGTTGAGCCAAATGAAGAATAAAAAATTACAGGGAGCCTAGTGGCTCCCTTTTTTACTTTATTCTTTTTTACCTTCGTACTTCCCGTATAGGGTTTCGCTAACTTCTAAACCACAGATATCCTGGGTGAAGTTACGTAAAGCTGAAATGTCGTCGTCAATTGACTCTAGGTCAATTACATACTGGATGCCGTAAATATTTCCCTCAGGGTATTCCATGGCTCCAAAAGGCCTGTCGTCTCCTGACTTAACCTCTTCTCCACTGGCCAAGACCTTAAAACCTTCTGGCAATTGTGAAACCTTTGCGTCAAAGCCCAGCATAACAGTTCTTTCCTCTACACAGCCCTTGAATATACCACTTTCAGTATTATGGAAGGTTAATGCTGACTCAGTTGGAATATACTCATAACCTGCTGGGGTTACTATACCACCAAGAAGATCAATAAGAACTTGCATACCTCTACCTAAGCCTAGGACAGGTAAATTTTGCTCTAGGAAATTTGGATCAAAATCCTCAATATCGCCGTCAAAAATCGTATAAGGTCCTCCTGCTAAGATAATGCCCGCATATTCGCTCATATCCAGGTCTAAAGCCTTGGCATCATTTAAGACGACAGTAGAGCCTACACCAAAGTCTTTTAATTTACTCTCCACGTGTCCTAGGGTCTTACCACCAAAATTTAAAATTAATATCTTTTTCATTTTACCTCCTATTGTTTAGCTCTAACTTAATATACCCGAAAGGCCTTTACTTTAAACCAATAAAGGCAAAGTGAGACACAGGGGACGGTTCTTTTTGCCCCTTTTTTGTTTTGTTAATCGGGAAGCCCACAAAGAAAAAACACCTTTGATGGTCCTCCCCTACGGCCGGGGAGGGGTTTGGGCCCTTAAAAGGGGAGAAGCGTCCCCATTATCAAGCGTCCCTACAATTAGTTGTTATGTTTTTGTAGAAAACAAATTATTAGTCTTCTTCTACACTCAAGACTAACTGCTTTCTGTTATTAAAAAAGTTCTTGTAGGATAGATAGCAAGCTATAAATGATGAGATCGAGGTGGTTGAGATCAACATAAAGGTTACCATTATCTGATACTTTATGGCAGAGAGGGGTGATGTACCAGCAAGGATTAGTCCGGTCATCATGCCTGGCAGGGCTACAACTCCCAAGGTCTTAGCCGAGTCTACCGTCGGCTGGATGCCAGTCTTTATTGAATCTCTAATTAGATTTATAGACGAAGGAAGAATGTCAGCACCAAGGCCTAGCTTTGCCTGAACTTCTTCATATCTAGACCTAAATTCCGATGCCATAGACTTATAGCAAAGCCCTAAGGCCACCATAGAGTTACTTATTATCATGCCACCTACTGGTACCATTACCTGAACCTTATACTCTAAGGTTTTGCTAAGGACTAATATGGCGATAGTTATGGCAGCTCCAAGGCCAATAGCTAGGAAAGACACTCTAAAGCTGGCCCCCATCTGCTTTCCTCGCTTTTTAGCATTATAGGCAGCGTTGGCTATCATAAATAGAAGAAGTAAGCTGGTAAAAATCCATGAGTCCATGCCAAAAACATAGTCTAGAACATAGCCTACGGCTACCAACTGGACTACTGCCCTAATTACACTTATTACCAGGTCTTTTTCTAACCCAAGTCTTTGCCAGTAGGAAAAAACCAAGGCAATCATTACAAGGCTGGAAGAAAAAATCAGGGACATTATTGAAATATCTTGATTATTCATCTAGGACCTCCATCTCTAGCCCATGGCCTGGTATTATTGAAAGTCTTTTATTGGCCTGGCTCTTACTCTGTTCTTCATCGTGGGTTATCCAAAGTATGGTTATCCCCTTTTTATTGTAATCTTCTATTAAAAATTCAATTAACTCCTTATTCTCCCAATCTAGGGCAGATGTAATCTCATCTAAAAGGAGAACCACAGGAGGAAATACTAAACTCCTCATAAGGGCAAGCCTTTGGAGCTCACCTCCTGATAACTTCAATACATCTTGGTCTAAAAATTCCATATCCATTTTAAAATTTTCAAAAAGTTCTGTTATCCTCTCCTTTGAGGGCTTAATCTTTCTGATTTCATAGGGGTAATAAAGGTTCTCCTTAACCTTATCTCCAAAGAGGTAAGGCCTTTGGCTTACGTAAGCAATCTGTCGCCTTAACTCTAAGGGATCATAATCTAGGTAATTTTTGCCAGAGAAATACAATTCACCTGAGGTCGGGTTCAACAAGTGAGCAATTATCCTGAGAAGAGTGCTCTTTCCACTACCTGATGGACCAACAATGGTCATATAGTCTCCAGCCTCAACCTGTAAATTCACCTGCTTTAGGATTTCCTTCCCATCAGGCTTAAAAGATATGTTCTTAAGTTCTATAAGAGACATTGAATCTACTCCTTTACAAATCTAGGTATTTTCTAAGTATTTTATTTATGTTCTTACCCTTGGCTAATTCATCAATTAATTTATCCAGCCAGCGAATTTGCCGTATAAGGGGTTCTTCTACCTCTTCTACCCTAACTCCACAGACCACTCCCTTTATTTTATCTACATTAGGGTTTATTTGAGGAGCTTGGGCGAAAAACGTCTCAAAATCCACTTCTTTTTCTATCTGCTCTACTAGGCTAGCTTTGTCCTAGCCGGTAAGCCATCTGATTATTTTGTCTACTTCTTCAACATTTCTACCCTTTTTCTCTACTTTTTGAATATAGAGAGGATAGACGCTGGAAAAGCTCATTTTATATATTTTATGTCCCATAGGGCCTCCTGTAATATAACTTTGTTAATTTTTTATTTAGTTGTAGGGGAAGTTCATTATAGGTGTTGTTCCTTTACGGGAGGCCTAAAAACGAGAAAATGTTTTATAGTCCTCCCCTTGTATGCTTAGTATACAGTAATAGCAAGAAAATAGGTGATCATTAAACTTAACATTAGGGCTAGCCCTAATGTGATTTTCACACATCTCTTTTATAATAAACATAGAGTTGTGTAGTTTTATCCTCCCCTATAGCTTTGACTATTACACGTAGAATAAACCCACAGCTTTATGTTTATTTGTTAATCGGTTATTTAACGACAAACGTTTGATGTTGACAAAGATACAAGACATAGAGAAATGTGGTTCACAGCTCAAATATTATTACATTAGGAGATGGTAAAAAAGGATCTAAGTATTCGAGCTTTGCCTTATTTAAAGCAGCGGAAACAATGTCATTTTATGATAATCATTTTAAAGAATACCTACACAAGAAAAGATTAGAAGGAAAGCATTACAGAGTTGCCCTTTCCCATGTGGCTAGAAAATTAATTAGGGTAATCTTTAAATTATTAACGACTGGAGAAACTTTCGTTTCTCAGTCTTGAATTATTGACAACTTAAAAGTCAAAAGACCCAACTAGTGGGTCAGTTTAGTGTGTGTATTTTGAAAATATTTAGTTATCTATTAGTAGTGAGATTATCTAAAAAAACTACTTGACTAGACATATTTATTCTACGATTAACGATAATCTCCAGCATTAGGACGGCCAATCCCTATAAGTACAATTGTACTATAAGGTGGACTGATCGGTCAGAACAAAAAATTGCCGGCAGCTGCCGGCAATGTATACTGAACCACATCGTTTATGTTCGAATTAAAAAATTTTACCATACTGTCTTTATGCTTAGGAAACCTAAGAATGAGCGCCAGTCATGGTGTTGACCTGTTTGCTGGTCAAGCATTTTTCTTAGAATTAAATAAGACTATATGCAACTATGTAGTTTTAAATTGTCAAAAAGTATTCTATCGCCAATTTAAGCCATTTTTAGCCATAGATTGTTAAAGATATGTGCAACTAATTCGCATTTCTCCAAATTTATTGTGACAAAGAAAGGCACATGCGATATTTAAGGAAAATGAAATAATATCGATTACTTGTTAAGATAATGTAACTAATATTGTTTTATATCAGTTAGTCATTTTGTTTCGTAATGTTTTTCTATCATTTATGTCTTTAACTTAATAAGTCGACCTATATTAACAGTGCAGAACTTCTTTTTAGAGACTTTTGGCTGTATGAGTGATTTTTGCAATTAGAGTGGGAATTTACCGGTAGATCCAAGGGGTTTATCCTTGCAGACTGGCAGGGGATCACCTTGGGGTAGTGGGTGCGACTCCGTCCGCACTCAAGAAGGCCGGCGGAGCCGCCTTCACTACAGTGTAATTAAAACGTAAGTGTAAGGATAGGTGATTAAGTGGGAGGGTAGGGGTTCGAACCCTTGAAATGGGGAGAAGCGTCCCCATTATCAAGCGTCCGTACAGCAGAATTTATCATATTTTATAGAGATTGGTGATTAAGCAGGATAAAGATAGTGCCGGACAATCTGATAGAATCGAAGGTCTGATCTGGAAAACGTTATCTTAACACATTATCTATAAAAGGCTTCTTTGTTATATCCTTGTAACCAACTAGCCTATCCCCAAGCTATATCTTCATTGTTTAATGTTATCTCATTAAAGCGTTGATATAGTACAGTTTTAACACATTTTCCGTATAGTTAAATAGACGATTTTTCTCTTGTTAATTATAATTTCTATGATTGACAGCACTTTCTTAGTTGGATAAAATTAAGACGTAAGAAAACGTTCACATTACTATAAAAGGAGGAAAACATGAAAAAAAGTAAAGTTCGTTTGGGCTTGGTAACCAGGCTAGTAATAGCTATTATTGCAGGTATCTTACTAGGTCAGGTCTTACCAGCTGGACTACTAAGGGTCTTTGTGACCTTGTCAGGGTTTTTTAGCGCATTTTTAAACTTTATTATACCCCTGATGATCTTAGGATTTATTGTTAAAGGAATTTCAGATTTGACTGAGGGAGCAGGTAAGCTTTTAGGATTAACCACTTTGATTTCCTATGGCTCCACCTTAATTGCAGGAACCTTAGCCTATGTGGTGGCAAGGAATCTATTCCCTAGTTTTATTACCAAGGACCTGGTTCAGGCAATTACAGAGTCTGGAGAAGGTTTGAGTCCTTTCTTTTCAATCCCCCTAGAGCCTATGCTTGACGTTACATCAGCTATTGTCTTTGCCTTTTTAATGGGGTTAAGTATTTCATGGTTAAGGTCTAAGGGTCATGGCAAGGTTCTACACGAGGCATTTTCAGATTTTGAGGCTATCATTATCCAAGTCTTGAATGTGATTATAATTCCCCTCTTACCCTTTTACATTGCAATTAATTTTGCTAACATGAGCTATTCAGGCTCAGTATTTAATGTATTATCAATTTTCTGGAAGGTCTTTGTGGTGGCCATAGCCCTCCACCTTATCTACTTAACCCTAATGTTCTTTGTAGCTGGTGGATTTGCTGGTAAAAACCCTCTGACTCTTATGAGGAACCAAGTACCTGCCTATTTAACAGCCATAGGAACTCAATCTTCGGCTGTTACTATTCCAGTAAACCTACAAAGTGCTGAGAAAAATGGAGTTTCCGAAGATATTAGGAACTTTGTCGTGCCCTTATGTGCTACTATTCACTTGGCCGGCTCTATGATTACTATCACGTCATGTACAACCGCCGTTCTTCTTATGTATGGACTTCCGATGCATTTCGGAACTATGATTGGCTTTATAGCCAGTCTGGGAATCGCCATGGTAGCAGCTCCAGGAGCACCAGGCGGGGCTATTATGGCCGCTTTGCCCTTTTTGCCTATGGTGGGGATAGTTTCTGAAGCTATGCAGCAATTGATGATTACTCTTTACATCACCCAGGATAGCTTTGGAACAGCAGCCAATGTTTCCGGAGATAACGCCATTGCAGTAATTATCGACAAAATCGCCGGAGAAGATTAAAAAACATAAAACAAATTTAAAGACTAAATCAGATATCTCTATCGATATCTGATTTTTTCTTTGTTATATTTATGGATAGTTTAGATTTCTTAATAACCTTATCTTTTTCTTGCCTATTTTCCATAAATAACTTTACCTTTTTCTAATTTCTGTTATAGTTATTGATGTACTTAGATATTAAGTATATAAAATTAAAAGGACGTGTATATTATATGAGAAGTAAATTTTTACTAGCATCACTATTAGCTGCAACACTTGTGTTTACAGCTTGTGGAAACACAACTACTACAACTACTGAACCAACTACCACAGAGACAACTACAAGTGAAGAAGGTGTGGTTAGCGAGGTTAAGGAAGAAGTTTCTGATAAAGTTGAAGACATTAAGGATACTGATGACGGCAAGGACGTAGCAGACGCTGCTCGCATTTTAGATTCTGAACTTAAGAACAAGGACCTAGAAGATGTCTTTAAGGCAGAGTACGCAAATGGTGTTGTGACTGAAATCAAATATGACACTGAAAATGGAAGACATGAGTTTAAGGTTGAAGGTATTGAAAATGGTGCTGAGCTAGAAGTAAAGGTTGACCCTTTCACTGGCGATATAATTAGCGCTGAAAAAGATGAAGATGATGACAATTACGATACTGGGTTAGACTTCGCCCTTATCAAAGAGTGGAAGGAAGTTCTACAAGTTGCTATCGACGAAGTTGGCAACAAGGACATCGACGAATTCGACCTAGCTTACGATGACGGAGTTTACAAAATGGAAGTTGAGTTCAAGAACGGAACTGACGTTAAGGTTAACGCTGAAACTCTAGAAATCATTGAAGTAGATAGATAAAAATAAAACTATTAAGGGGACTGGTTTACCAGTCCCCTTTTTTGTTGCCTTTCGGCCAAATCCCCACAACTGCCATTGACTCTTTTATTTTTTTGACTCGTCTTATTCTTAATTATTTGTTTAGCCAACTGCAGGCATAAAATATTAACCTTGCCACATATGGTTAAGAGGTCCCCTACATTCTCCTAGGTCTAGGCCAGCTTGGATGGCGCC
>CAZFXW010000024.1:0-4567 GCA_964523385.1 uncultured Peptoniphilaceae bacterium
CTCCACGGTCTCGGTCTTTCTTTCCTCGTCAGCTTCCTCTTCCTTAGCTTCAGCTTGAATGTTCTCTTCCTCGTTTAACTTTAGCTGCTTAAGGATTTCCTCGACGAGTTGGTCCTTTTTAAAAGTGGTCACACTTTTAACCCCTAGCTCCTTACCCATATCTCTGAGCTCTACTAGGGTCTTTGATATTAATGTATTTTTGTTAATCATAATTTCCCTTATTATAAATTGTCTACTGTATCTATATCCAAATGGGGATCGATAGCATGGTTAGGCTTCTTAGCCTTATTGTGGATGGCGTGAACATATCTGATAGTTCCAGTTTCAGCTCTCATAACCACAGACTCAGTTTTAATCCTGCCTCCCGGTAATTGGGAAACACCTGTTAAAATATCCCCTTCAGTGATTCCTGTGGCTGCAAACATAACATCTCCAGTACCGACTAAATCATCCATTTTCAAAATCCTGTCTATATCTTCGATTCCCATTTCCTTACATCTCTTTCTATCTGCATCAGACATAGGATGAAGTCTAGCTTGGAAAACCCCGCCCATAGCCTTTAGAGCAGCCGCTGCAATAACCCCTTCAGGAGCCCCACCTATACCCATCATCATGTCGATATTGGACTTCATCATACAAGTAGCAAGAGCGTTGGCAATATCACCTGCTTCAAAAAGCTTAATCCTAGCTCCAGCCTCTCTAATTTGAGCCACAATCTCGTCATGCCTTGGCCTGTTCAAAACTGCTACTACCAGTTCTGAGACATCCTTCTTCATGGCATCAGCTAAATTCTCTAAATTAGTCTTAACCGGATAGTCGATGTGAACTACACCCTGGCCCTTAGGTCCTGTAGCCAGTTTGTCCATGTACATGTCAGGTGCTGCAAAAAGAGCCCCTCTAGGCGCAGCTGCGATTACCGCAATGGCATTGTTCTCGCCTTTGGCAATTAATTCAGTTCCATCGATAGGGTCAACGGCAATATCCACCTTTACAGCCCTTTCGCTAGGCGTGCCAACCTTCTCACCGATGTAGAGCATAGGAGCTTCATCCCTCTCTCCCTCTCCGATAACGACAACCCCGTCCATATCAAGATCCATAAGCATAGACCTCATACCGTCTACCGCTGCCTGGTCTGCCATCTTGGCATCTCCTCTGCCTTGGTATTTAGATGCTAAAATCGCTGCCGCCTCAGTTACTCTAACTAAATTAATAACTAAATTTCTATCCATTCTATTGCTCCTTTCATGAGCTGAAAATTTGAAAATAAAGATTATGTGATTTAATGAAAATAAGTATCTGAAAATTAGAAATCCAATCCCCCTAAGGGGATTGGCTTAATTATTTGCTTATCTTTTCCACGAAAGAACTGATAAGTGGATGGGCCTTAGTCGGCCTAGATAAAAACTCTGGGTGATATTGGACCCCAAAAAACCAAGGGTGGCCCTCTAATTCAAAGGCATCTAAGTACTTGCCATCTCCAGAGAATCCAGAAGCCCTAACTCCCGCCTTCTTTAATTTATCCAAGTATTTTAAGTTAAAGGCATGGGTTGACCTTTGCCTCTCATAAACTAACTCGCTTCCGTAAATATCCCTAAGTCTACTCTCCTCTAACTTTAGTGGAGCAAGACCAACTCTCCTAACCTCTTGGTCCTCATCGTAGCCAATCTTGTGGATAACGTCATTAGGCCCCTGGGACAGAACCGAATTCTTACCCGCATCAATCCCCTGTTCCCTAAGAAGGTCGATAATTGCCGCATGCATACCCATACCCAGGGCTAGCAGAGGCTTGCCAGTTTCCCTTGAGTATTTAGTAGTAGCAATCATACCTTCAAGGCCCCTATCTCCATAGCCTGTTGGCACAAAGATACCGTCAACATCATCTAACAGCTCAGCTGCATTTTCCTCGTCAATCTTTTCTGCGTCAATCCACTTGTATTCAACCTCAACATCGTGAATAAAGCCTGAGTGATTTAAAGCCTCCATCAGAGATAGATATGAATCAATTAAGTCAACATACTTGGCAACAAAGGCCACAGTCACCTTGTCCTCTATAGCATAAATCCTCTCAACCAGCGCTTCCCACTCCCTTAAATCAGGCTTAGGCAAACTTACATTTAAGTGATCTAAAACCTGGTCTGAAAGCCCCTGGGCTTCAAGAAGCAGTGGAATCTCGTAAATTGAATCAGCATCGCTATTGTCAAAAACTTCTTCTGTATCTAAATCGCAGAAAAGTGCAATCTTCTCCCTAGAAGGTTCATCCATTGGAGCTTCCGACCTAACAATAAGCAGGTCTGGCTGAATACCAATACCCCTCAGCTCCTTAACCGAATGCTGAGTTGGCTTTGTTTTTAATTCTGCTGATTGGCTTAAATAGGGGAGTAGAGTGACGTGAATGTACATGACATTTTCTCTACCAAGATCTTTTTTAATTTGTCTAATTGCCTCCAAGAACGGCAGGCCTTCGATATCTCCAACAGTTCCTCCGATTTCGGTAATAACAAAATCCACTTCTCTTTCAGTGGAAACCTGTTGGACTCTTTTTTTGATTTCATCAGTAATGTGGGGAATAACCTGGACTGTTCTACCTTCGTAAACACCCTTCTCTTCATTGTGAAGGACACTCTTGTAAACCATCCCAGCGGTAATATCCGAATACTTGCCCAGACTCTCATCAACAAACCTCTCATAGTGACCTAAGTCTAAGTCAGTCTCAGCTCCATCATCGGTTACAAAAACCTCACCGTGCTGAAGGGGACTAAGCTTACCCGGATCTGCGTTTAAATAGGGGTCAAATTTTTGAATGGAGACCTTTGCTCCTCTATTTTTAAGAATCCTTCCTAGGGAACCTGCAACAATACCCTTTCCCAAGGAGGACACAACACCACCAGTTATAAAAATGTATTTAGTATTCACAATCAACCTCCTCATTTGTGCTAATTATAGCAAAAAAACGCCATTTTATCAATGTTAATAGACCTCCCTAGGCCTATCCCTACCTTAGAATTGATACCTTAGCCACCATAATGGGGTATAATCAACACAATAACAATATGTAAGAAAAGGAGCTATTATGAAAACCACAAGAGAAAGAAACCTAAGCCTACTAGCCGACTTTTACCAATACACTATGGCTGGTGGCTTTTTAAAAGGCGGCGTTCAAGACACCATCGCCTACTATGAACTCTACTACAGAAGAGTTCCTGAAAACGGCGGTTTTGCCATCGCAGCTGGCCTAGAACAATTCGTAGACTATATACAAAACCTTAACTTTACCGACGAGGATATAGTCTACTTTGAATCCAAAGGAATCTTTAGTCAAGAATTCCTAGACTACATGAGAGATTTTAAATTCGAGTGCGATGTTTGGGCAGTTCCAGAAGGTAGGGTAGTTTTCCCTTCTGAGCCGATTTTAATAGTAAGAGGACCAGTAATCCAGGCCCAGATTATTGAAACAATGGCCCTCCTGCTAATAAACCACCAAAGCCTAATAGCCACCAAGGCCAACAGAGTAGTTAGAGCAGCCCAGGGCAGGACAGTAATGGAGTTTGGCTCAAGGAGAGCCCACGGAGCCGATGCAGCTACCCTAGGGGCTAGGGCCGCCTATATTGGCGGAGTAGACGGCTCAGCCAACACACTAGCAGATAGAGACTTTGGAGTACCAGCCCTAGGCACCATGGCCCACTCCTGGGTTCAGCTCTTTGACACCGAGTACGAAGCCTTTAAAACCTATGCCCAGGCCTACCCATCTTCAACAACATTACTAGTCGACACCTATGACACCCTAAGATCCGGTGTACCTAACGCCATCAAAGTCTTCGACGAAGTTATCCTTCCCCAAGGCTATAGGCCTAGGGGAATTAGGTTAGATTCAGGAGACCTGGCCTACCTATCCAAAGAGTCGAGAAAACTCCTAGATGCGGCCGGTTATGAAGACTGTAAAATTGTAGCCTCATCAGGCTTAGACGAATACAAAGTTTCAGATCTAATCCTCCAAGGAGCTAAGATAGACTCCTTTGGCGTGGGAGAAAGACTGATAACTTCCAGAGCCGAGCCAGTCTTTGGTGGAGTCTATAAACTAGTGGCAGTAGAAAAAGATAGTGAAATCATACCTAGAATAAAAGTTAGTGAAAACGTGGCCAAAATCACCACCCCTGGCTTTAAGACCTTCTATAGGCTCTACGATAGAGAGACAGGCAAAGCAGAGGCAGACCTAATTACCCTCCATGACGAAGTAATCGACGACAGCCAACCTCTAGAAATCTTCCACCCAGTCCATACCTGGAAGAGAAAGACCCTAGAAAACTTTAAAGCTGAAAATATCATGGTCAAAGTCTTCGATGGTGGCAAGCTAGTCTATGACCTGCCAAGCCTAGAAGAAATTCGAGACACCTGCAAAAAAGACGTGGACCAAATGTGGGAAGAAGTAAAGAGATTCGAATACCCTCACCAGTACATCGTCGACCTGAGCCTAGACCTGTGGACCATAAAGGATAAACTCCTCAAAGCCAATGGAGTTGAGGGACAGGAATAGACAGTGTCTAGGGATAATTGATAATCCGGTGTTTAC
>CAZFXW010000024.1:4577-16580 GCA_964523385.1 uncultured Peptoniphilaceae bacterium
AAGGGGAAAAGACATCCCCTTATCAAGGGTCCCTACATAAAATCTAAACCAAACAAAAACCCAGCGAAGCCGCCCTTCGCTGGGTTTTTTCTCTATCTATTCCCTTACTCAACCACTGGACTCAATTTCTCAAACTGAATTAAAACCTCTTCATTAACTGAATTTGGTCCACCGATAACTGTCATATATGCTGGGTTGGCCTTGTCAATATAGTTAGCCGCCGCCACTCTTAAGTTCCTACCACTATCTGTTAGCACTATTGGCGCTTTCTTGAAAGCTGCATATGGTGCTGCCGCTAATGCGTCTACACTGGCTTCTTCCGTTCCGTTAACAACCACAACCCTATCAATATCCCCATAGGTCTTCTCTGCAATTTCCTTGGCAGTAGCAAACCTATCTGCTCCGCTCATCCTTAGGCCAAATTTTGAACCTAGGGATCTTTGAATTAAGGCGTTTATAGAGTTAGTTCCACCGACGATATCCACCTTGCCAATATCCTTGCTGGCAACCATTTCTGCCATATTAGCCGGCAACCTAGCCTGACCAGTTAGTAAGATAGCTGCCTTGTTCTCTGCTGCATATCCAGAAACTGCTAAAGCGTCAGCTGTATTGTGACCAGATGCTAAAACAGCATTTTCATAATCCATATTTTCAATAAGGAATTCAGCTACCGCTAGAGAGGTATCATACCTGTTGTCTCCCCAAAGCCTAGTAACCTCGTAATCCTCGCCCAGCTTTCTGCCAATATCATTGCTAACCGCTGCTGGACCTCCGATAATGTAAACATCCTCCGGATTATTAGCCACAATCTCTTCTAGAACTTCCTCTGGCATATCCTTGCCTACAAGTAAGATTGGAGCTCCAAGCTCTATGGCCAGCGGTCCAGCTGAAAGTGCGTCAACTTCCGTAATACCAGAAGCCAGGATAACCGGCCTAGAATCCCTGTCAATTTCAGCCCTAAGCTTCTTAGAAACTTCTACAGCCGTCCTAAATCTATTAGAGCCAAAAATCCTAATAGCTTCTCTTTCCGTCTCCTTAACCTGCTCAATAACTTGAACCCTTGTAGCCTGTCCTTCTTCCTCATTTACTGCGTAGATCTCAATAATGTGGCCAGCAGCTACAGACTCAGTCAACTCAACCGTAAACTTACCTTCACTATCAGCCACAACCTCAGTCCTAACCTCTATACCATCCACATAAACTTTCCCACCTGGCATAGCATGGCCGGTAATCTTAGTATGGCCAATATTAAGCTGATCTACAGTCATGTCAACAAACTCATAGCCAGCTAAGATCTCTGCACCTAGCAAATAGCTGCCATTTGACAACTGGATTAATGGTTCAAAAACCAGCCTCTGGGTTAGGGGACCTGATATGGGCATTAAGTAAGAACCATCGACGACGCTAATCTTAGTCCTAGTTACCCCGTCCATCTTGATATTTTGAATATCTAGTTCTTTACCTTCCTGGCTAAAGATAAGCTTAATTGTCTCATCTCCCAGCTTAGAATCTCCTGCATAAACTAAATCGGAGCCGTCAAAGCCAAAGGACAGGTAAATAGTTACCTCTTCACCAACACCTTCGCCTGAGTATCTAGAAAATCTTAGCTTGTCATTTGTTGGATATTCAAGCCTAAAGGGCAGGTCTTTTTGCTTAAATAAGTCGACAACCAACCTATGCCCATCTAGATGACTGGTAATCTCAAAGGCTTCATTGTTCCCTAGGGCTAATTCTAAGCCCTCAGCTGGTATTTCAACTCCATTTAGTTTAGCAACGCTTTCCTCATAGTAGGCTGGAAATACTGCCTTGACCCTGATATAGGTCTGCTGATAAAGCTTTAGGCTAGCCTCAAAGGCCTTATATTCATCGTTTTCGTCTAGAAAATCAGCGTCCTCTAAGATATAAGTCTTTATAGACACCTTGCCTTCAATATCAAAGCTGTAGTTAGAATTCTTAGAATCGATAGTAATCTTTAAGGGATTATTATCTGCAGTAAACTGATCCTTTTTAATTACCAACCTTAAGCCATCTGCCGTCAATTCATAGTCATCGGCGGCCAACTCTAACCCTCTAAATTCAATCTTTAACTCATCTTTACCCAGTCCTAGACCACTGTCGTAGTCTAACTCAATTTCTATTTCCCTCTCATCTACACCCACAGCCTGACCCAGCTGGGAACCTAGGCCTAGAACTAGACCTATAAGCAAGAGAGAAAACATTAGATTTTTAAGTAAATTTCTCATAAGTCCTCCTTTTTCTTAATATAAGTTAATCATATCAAAATATAGGGAAATTAGCGAATTGAAAGCACTTGTCTAGGGATTGGCCGTCCCAAAAAATCCCCAACAAAAAAAGGAAGCCCATCCAGGCTTCCTTAAATTCATTATTTAGCTAATAGATTTTCAACATTGGTTGAAACTACGCTAGTACCTCCAACTATAATCCTATCTACATTTTTATGCTCGCCCAGGTAGTTTTCAACTACTTCTGGAATAGCATGGGTTTCAACTAGGATTACTGGAGCTTGGAGTTTTTCTGTTAGCGCTCCTGCCACTAAAGCGTCAGCATGGCCTAATCCTGAAGCGATTAGGATATTCTCAGGTCTTGACTTACCATATTCTGCTGCTTTAATAGCAGTTGCAAACCTATCTGGTCCGGCAATTCTCCGAACATTTACCAGTGTTTGAATAGTCCTAAGATCCTTAACAACGCCAGCAGAAACAGAGTTTTCACCACCTACGACCATTACCTGCTCTCTAGAAGTGTCATCTAGGTAATTCTTAATCGATTCTGGCAGACCATCTGGTCTAGTCAGTAGGATTGGTGCTCTTTTACTTCCTGCAATTACTGAAGATGCTAGGGCGTCTGGGTAGTTGTATCCGTCTACAAGGATAGCTGAATATTTGGTGTAGCCAAGGTCAACCTTAGCGGCGATAGCCAGAGAAGTTGCAAATCTGTCTACACCAGAGATTCTCTCTACCTCATAGTCAGAAAGTCCCACTGCCACTGCCTGGCTAACTGAGTTAACTCCACCAGCGATATAAACTTTCTTAGCTCCCAGTCTTTCAATCTCCTTAAGAACTGCTGGAGATAGGGCATTTTCTGGATTTAGTAGGATTGGAGCATCAATCTTTTGAGCGAAAGGAGCGGCCGTCAGTGCGTCAACATAGGCTGAATCCTTGCTAGATGCGATTACCACCCTATCTGCTGTATCAAAATATTCCTTGCTAACATTGATAGCCGTTAGAATCCTATTGTCACCTGCAACCCTAGAAACAACTAGCTCAGGATCTTCCTTTCGGAAGTGGACTTTAATATTAACTTTTGTATCCCCGTCTTCAGAAAGTAGCTGTAATTCGGCTACATTGTCTCCAACTACAAAGCCTTGATCTTCCCTAAACTTAGTAGCTTGTTTAAAAGTAACTTCTTGATAGTCTTCTGTAGAAACATCAGTATTTACCTTATAACCAATTTTTGGAGGTGTTAGTGCACTTTCTGGCATGGTAACAAAAATATTAGCTGGATATCTTAAGGCTGCATCTCTTGTTATATCTAACTTAACTTTTTCTCCAAGGTAGGTGTAGTAAAGCTCTTCAAGCAAAAGTACATTCGTACCTTTTCTAAAGTGTTCAACCTTAGCATTTACCAAACCTTCTTCAAGAACATACCCTTCAGGGAGAACTGCCTTAAAAGTAACTTGAAGCTCTTGCGCATATAAATGTCTAAAGTTATCGATGGTAAATGTTAAGTCTAATTCACCTTTTTTAACAACAGTATCTCCATCTCCAGTTACATAATACTCTATTTCTACTTTTGGATTTTCTCCTAAAGCCTTAGAAATTATTTTAACAATTTCTTCTTCAGTTGAGAGTAATTTAAAAGCTTTGTCCGTTTCATAGTCCTGGAAAAATATTTTTGTAATCGTATACTCATCTGCAGCGATTCCAGCTAAGTCTGGTTCCACTCTAGGCTCTGGAGAAGTTTCAGCAAAGGCTGTTGTAAATACTAAGGCAACTAAAAGAAATGTTGCAATAATTATTTTAAAATTTCTCATAATTCTCCTTTACAAAAAAAGGCACGCCCGAAGGCATGCCTTTCAAAATAACAACTATTATTGTACTTGAATCTTAGAAGCTGCTGGAACTGCTACTTTTAGTAGGTCTGCTCTTGCTGCTGCTGAGATAGTATTAGGTCCACCTAAGATAGTGAATGTTGAAACGTTGTTGTCTTGGATATATTGTGCTACTGCTTCTGGTACAGAATCTTTGTTGATTAGTAGGATTGGAGAATCGTTAGCTACTGCTAATGGTGCTCCTGCTAGTGCGTCAGCAAAGATTGTTCCGCTTGCAACGTATGCGTGTGATGCTTGGTTGTAGAATACCTTAGCTAGTTCCATAGCTGTTGTAGCTCTGTTTTCGCCGTAGTATCTTTCAACTCTAACACCTAGTTTTTCAACTGCAGTTTGAACTGCATCAGAAACTGAGTTTGGTCCACCAACAATGTAAACTGTCTCAACGTTTAGATCCTTGATTGCTTGCGCAGTCTCAGCTGTAAGAGTGTTTGAATCTGTTAGTAGGATTGGCGCTTCTAGTTTAGCAGCTGGTACAGAAGCTGTAAGTGCGTCAGCAAAGTTTCCTTGGTCTGCAAGGAATACTAGTTCAGCTGTTTCTTCACCTTTTTCAACCCCGTCGAAGGCTCTAATTGCTTCTTTAGCTACTCCAACAGCTGTTTCTGCTCTGTTTTGGCCGTAAACTCTAGTGATAGCAACTCCCATTTCAGCTAGCTCGTTTCTTACTGCTTCAGAAACTGAGTATGGTCCACCTAGAATGATGATATCGTTGATACCTTCAGACTCGATGTAAGCCTTTGTTACAGGAGTTAACTTGTCTTTATTTGTTAATAGCATTGGAGATTTATCAGCATACGCTAGAACACCACCAACTAATGCGTCAGCAAAGTTGCTTCCATCAGCAAGGATTGCTGTTGTGTAGTGTGCTCCGTGGTATTTTACCCACTTAAGCTCTTCTGCAATAGCGATAGCAGTTTCGTATCTGTCTGCTCCCCAAATTCTTCCGTAGTTGTCAAATTCTGCTCCGATGATATTTGTTGGTGTCTCAACGTCAAAGCACCATTTTTTGTTTTCCATTACAGCATTTGTTGGCTTTGCGAAGAATAGTGAGTTTTCGATTGAGTATCCTTCTGGAACGTCAGTGATTTCAATAACGTATGGAAGTTCGGCAAATCCAACCTCTCCACCTGGTGTTAGGAATGAAATAGTAGATCCCTTTAATGGTAGGCCAACAAATAGAACTTCTCCGTTTTCCTTAGTTACGCCTTCAGCTATGAAGTCACCTTTTTGAGGTGTTTCATAAATTCCACCAGCGTACTCGTAAAGCTTAACTGTAGCTCCTGCTACTGGGTAAATGTTTGGATATTTAGTTCCGTGTTGAACTTTAACTCTCATTGTAAGTCCTTTTGCTGCGTCTTGGTAGACAACGAAAGTTCTTGCATCTTCTTCAGTTACTGGAACTGGTCCATTACCATCTAAGTAGTCTTTCCATGGGTTAAGTGCGTAAACTCCACCATCACCTGTTTGAGCACCAATGTACTCACCTGGCTCGATATCGTAGTATATATCTTCACCGTTAATCCATAGCCTATAACCTGTAGATGATGTACAACTTTCTACGATTTTAAAAGCTTTAACGTAACCTGATCCGTCAGTAAATTTGACAGTTTTGTCGAAACCTGAACCGTCCTTAACGTAGTTTTTGTTATCGTCAAGTACGTACCTATCACCATCATCAGTTTTCTTTAGGTTGAATAGATTTACTTTTGCTCCTTCAACACCTGTGTTATAGCCATCCTTAACTCTGATAGTGTATTTCCAGAATACTGTTGGAACTACTACGTCAAGCTCTCTGATAGCTTCTGATTGGTCATTTAGGTCTGCAGTTAGGTTAAACTCATCGATAACCATTGCATCTACAGGGAATCCTGTAATACCATCTTTAGCTCCTGATCCTGGGTATCCTTCTAAGCTATTTCCATTCCAATGGTAGTACTCAAGTCTGTAAGTTCCTGTTTCTAGGTACTTAGCTGCTTCTAATGCCGCTTCTAGGCTTCCATAATCACTTGAGTGAGCAACTCTTGCGTCTGGGTTAACGAAGTATGCTACACCGTCAACGATTGGTCCAACTTGCTTAAGTTCTAATCTGTTTAATTTACCTGTCGATACTTCTCTGTATCTAGCCATAACTAACTTTGAGTCATCTTCTAGATAATCTTGTTGTAGTGAGTTACCGTTTCTGTCTTTTAGACCCGACACCTTGATATACTTGGCGTCAACGTCACCTGCATCAATTTCTTGAACAATGCCAGTGTCTGGCGCTGCTAAAACTGGTACAGCAAGAGCAAAAACCATAACAAATGCTAGCGTCATAGCTAACAATCTTTTTACGTTTTTGTTCATTTTCTTCCTCCTATAATAATTATAGTATTTTGCCGAACTCTCCCAAAGCCCGGAGTGCAATCCTTGCACTGGGATTATAATACCACAGGCATAGAATCTTTGCAACCAAAACCAATCTTCCACTTCACATCAAAGCCACCTAGCCTTGATGCGCTACGTAGCGTGGTTCTATTGGCTTACTTAGTGAGTTAGGGATGGTCCCTATCGGCAGAAAGATCTCTCTTTCACTTATTATTATAAGGCCTTAGGGGTGCTTTTTCAAGTTTTAAGGCTTTTTTAGCAACTTTTATTGGATATCATTTCACTTTTTTAATGATTTGCTCTCATTAGAGCTATTTATTAAGATTGCTTATTATTTGATATAGGTCTTTCAAATTCTTTTTTTAGATTTTTTTATAAGTTCCTAGGGAGAAAATCCATTTATTTAATATTAAGTTTTTTTAATATTCCCCTTTTCCTACCTTGTAGTCCCTTTGGGCGTACTGGAAAACTTCCCTGGCCCTTTGGTTTATAGCCACATCTTTTTCCCTAGGGTAATCGTAGCCAAGGGAGGATGAGAGGGCCAGGCCAAATCTCCTAAAGAGGCTTAGGCTTACCAGAAAGGCCTGCCAGTTTTCCTCAAAGCCTGAGCTAGGCATAGATGAAAGGTAGTCTTCTTTTAAATCCTCGTCCATATAATCGAGGATAAAGCGGTTTTCCTTGCCTAAGTCTATCTGGTAGTCTTCTCCGTCGGCCAGGTGCCAGCCGGCCATGGTAGACAGGGTTTGGTGGAGTTTGTGGAAGTCATTTCTAGTCCTCACCGGTTCACCCCTATATAAGGAAGGAAGTAGGGAGATGGTTTGGAAAAAGAAAAGATTGCAGATTTCTTCAAACTCATTTTTACTAGGTCGGGTGACCCTGTAACCAATATCCGAGGAAACTGGCAGCTGGGTAATTAGGTTGTCCTTGTCGATTAAGAGCATTAGCAGGGTCTCACGGGAGGTGAGGTCGGTGATTTTTTCGATAGGGTAGAACTTTAAATCTAGGCTAGTGCCGTTTTCTAATAGGATGTAGTAGTCCAGTTGGCCGATAGGTGATTCTGGCCTATAGGTAAAGACGGCAGGGCCGAATTGGTCTAGAAATTCTTTGTCACCGAAAAAGCTGGCCAGGTCAGAACAGCCGAAGATTATATTGTAGTCTTGCATTCGGTCTCTTTTTATTTTAGGGTTTACCCTAGATCCACTTTGAAAAACCGTGCGGATCCTAGGTTCATTTTTGGCAATAGCCAGTATTTTTTTCATTACTTCTTCAGATTTGCGCATGATTCCTCCTTGAATATGTGTTATTTTTATCCTTATTGGCTGTCTCCCAACAATCAGAGAAAAAAGACGAAGTCTAGGCCTCGTCTTCTTCTCCTGGTACATAATTTTTGAAATTGGGGACGATTTGCTCTAATTGGTAAACGACCCTTTCCCTGTCGTTAACCATGGCCGCCTCTCTTAAAGGAATTAGCTTAAGCTCTAGCTCATGGAAGTCTATGGTCTCTGGTTTTTCTACATAGATTCTCTCTACTGATGTTGAGTCTACTGAGTCTTCATCTACCAGCAGCTCTTCGTAGAGTTTTTCTCCCGGCCTTAGGCCTACGTACTCAATTTTAATATCCTTGTCTGGTTCAAAGCCCTTTAGCTTTATCAGTTTCTTAGCCAGGTCTGCTATCTTTACCGGCTCGCCCATGTCTAGGACAAAGACCTCTCCACCTTTGGCAATGGCTCCTGCCTGGAGGACTAGCTGACTGGCTTCGGGTATGCTCATAAAGTACCTAATAATATCCTTGTGGGTTACGGTTACTGGCCCTCCCTCGTTTATCTGCTTAAGAAAAAGGGGAATTACCGAACCACTAGAACCGAGGACGTTTCCAAATCTTACGGACACATAGGATGTGTCCGAAAGCTGGTTAAAGGACTGGGTTATCATCTCACAAATTCTCTTGGTGGCTCCCATAATATTGGTTGGATTTACCGCCTTGTCTGTACTTATAAGTACAAATCTCTCTACCCCATATTTATCTGCTGCCAGGGCCACGTTTAGGGTTCCAAAGACGTTATTCATAACCGCCGAGTGAGGTGACCCTTCCATTAAAGGAACGTGTTTGTGGGCTGCAGCGTGGAATACTAGCTTAGGCTTGTATCTCTCAAAGACCTGATCCATCCTATCCCTTTCCCTAACCGAGTCGATTAAGACAACTAGGTCTAAGTCTGGATGGGCCTTTCTCAGTTCATTTTGGGTTGTATAGGTTGTGTTTTCATAAATATCCAGAAGGATTAGCTGCTTTGGCTGATAGCCTGCTATTTGCCTGGCCAGCTCTGAGCCGATGGTCCCTCCCCCTCCAGTAACAAGAACTACCTGGTCCTTGAGGATGCCTTCTAGTTCACAGGTGTCTAGGTGGATTTCATCTCTGCCTAAGAGGTCATCGATTTCTATGTCTCTGATGTCCATTAGGTTGATATGGCCATCAATCATCTCGTAAACTCCCGGCACTATCCTAACCTTGACTCCAACGTCGGAAGCTATATCTAGGATATCTTGGCGAACATTATCCTCTGCCGAGGGCATGGCGATAATTATCTCATCTATATCGTATTTTTTTGCCAGCTTTGGTATTTCTTCCCTACCGCCGCCGACCACAACTCCACCGATTGTTCGATTTCTCTTTTCTGGGTCGTCATCGATAAAAACCACTGGCCTATAGCCCATCTCTCTGTGAGTGTTAAGCTCTTGGAGGACCAGCCTGCCGGCCTCTCCAGCTCCGATTATCATTACGTTTTTAATGATATCTGATTGCTGGCCTAAGGTCATTCTATTCCTTAACTTAGGAATTATCCTTAGGCCTCCTAGTAAGAAAATGTCCAGTAGGAGGGCTATTGGATAGATAGACCTAGGAAGGCCTGCACTTTTACTTAGCATAAAGCCTGCAGCCAAAAGGTTGGCTACTAATGCACCGCCAAGGACTCGAATTAGTTCCCAGGTGGTGGCGTAGCGCCAAATGGCCTTGTACATCCTAAATCCAGCAAAAACAAATAGTTTTATAGTTGTCAGCACTAGAAGGTGTCTAAAAAGGGTTTCCTTATAGGCGGCTGGCACCATACCGTCAAACCTTAGATAAAGGGCCAATATGTAGTTAATATTTATAGCTAGGGCATCTAAGAACACTAGCCCGATTATTCGAATTCTTTTCATTTCGCCTCCAGAAATTCTGTTGGTATTTACTTCTTTAATTATATGGTAGTGTAGGCTCTTTTTCAATCTTTAGGCCTCTTTAAGGCCAGGCAAAAAAGGGAGTCCACAAAAGAAAAGCTCTTTCATGGTCCCCCTTTAAATTAGTTTACACTTTCCCCAATCTTACTCTGCTCCTCTATCTCTAGCTTGTAATCTAATTGATATATGTACTTATAATAGAGGTCTAACTTTTCCTTATCCCCGTGGATGTAGTCTGAATAGATAAGGTCATCTACCTTTAATACCCTTGCTCCACTTTCAACTTGTCTCCTAATATCCAAATCTCTAGCCTTGTGGTAGGCGTAAATCTGACCATAAATAAAGATAAGAAAGCATAGGCTAAGAAGGGCTATAGCTTGGGGCACCATTATCGCCGGCTTATAGGCTAGCAAAAACTTTTCTAGACCCAAAGCCTTAAACATGGTCAAGCCTATAAGAAGATTGAAAATCGTCGAGGTTAAAAAGTTCCTCGGTCCAATAGGGTGGACAAAGAGTATGGGTCCCATGGATATGGCCATAGATAAGCAGAAAAATATCAACAGTTTAGCCCAATCTTCCCTGTAGTTCTTCATCCCGTAAAGAAGAATAGTTAAATAAAAGCTTAGGTGAAGGCCTAGGGAAGCGAGTAATAAGATTGTCCTTTCACTTTCTACTAAATTTAGTCCTTTGATAGCCAAGAGTGTTGCCAAAGCCAGCCAAGCAAAAATTTTCTCCCCAGGCTTGTTTTTCACGATTATGTATATGAAGATTGCCAAAAATAGCAGGAGGACTAGGGTGTTTTTCGCCAGCATTAAGTCATCGAAGACCCGCCAGCTGTTTTGCAGAATTTCCCTTATAGAGTTTTCCTCAACCTGTCTGTATTCGTCCTGGTGCTGGGCTATGGCCCTATAAACTGGCGATGAAAACATCAGAGCTGCCCCAGCCAGACTCCCAAGTTGGATGGCGATAAGCTCTCTAATCTTTCTTCTGTCCCTGAAAACAAAATATAGAATCAGGGGCAAGGCTACTAGGTAGATTGTCATATTTTCAATAAAGAGACAGGATGCAAAGGCTGTAAACCCTAGTACTATGGGCGAAGCCTTAGCCTCCTCTCTTCTAATATACCAATAGATGATTCCTAATATCATGGCTAATGGTGGAAAGTAATTGTAAAAGCCTGCATTCCAAACCAAGGTTTCTCTGAAGATCTCCTTGGTCATGGTGGTCAAAGCCAAAATCCCAAGAGGGTAGGCTAGCTTTCCTTGACTTCCTGTGATTCTAACTAGGCTAATCAAGACGCTTAAAATTAGGAAAAACTTAACCACTGTTCGAGTTACCGGCTTAATAAAGAGCTTAGAAAGTAAATTTCCTAAAAGCCTTCCATTTAATTTTAAGTAACTCTTTTCTATCCCCTTAAGAATATAAGCTATACCCTTATCCCTGTCGATAATTCTATTTATATCGTCTCCCGTTGGAATAAACAAATAAAGGAGAAGGACAGATAAGAGGATTATAGCTATGTAAAACTTATTATTTTTTATTATACTAGGAATTTTTTCCACCTCCACCCTGTAATATTAACATTTCCAAAAGTCAAGAACAAGCCTAATCAGATTTACTATAATAAAACACAAAAAAAGATGTAGCTAGGCTACATCTTTTTAAGAGTTAGTCTCCAAATTCTTCGTCTAGCTTAACCTTATCAAAGCCTACGATTTCCTTGTCTCCAATAACTGTAACTGGAACACCCATGTGTCCCTTATTAATTAACTCTTGTCTTGCTTGTGGATCAGTACCGATATTTTTCTCAGTGTACTCAACACCTTTTTCCTCTAAATAATCCTTTAGAGTCCCACAATACATTCAGGCATCAGAAGTGTAGATGTAAATTTTTTCGCTCATGGAATTCTCCTTTCAAATACTCTCCTTATATATACCCAATTAGGAAAAGTTATTAACGAGAGAATAATATTAGCAAATAATATCTTAGGATTTTCCCCTGACAAAATTGGCAAAGTCTATAATAATAGTAGGGAGGACCATCAAAGGGGCTTTTCCTTTGTGGGCCTCCCCTTAGGACAGATAGGATTTCGGGAGGCCTAAAAATCGAAAAGATGAGATATAGTCCTCCCCAGCTTACATACCTCTTGTTATAAATTTGTTAATAGCCTCTTTTGTCCGACACTAAATAAAAAAAGCGGCCCGAAGGCCACTTTTTTATTTACTAATATAACTCGTTACCGCTGCTGATAATATGTTATTTGGTCCACCGGCTATGATTACTTTCTTAGCTCCTA
>CAZFXW010000024.1:16680-19792 GCA_964523385.1 uncultured Peptoniphilaceae bacterium
AAAATATTTAGTTATCTATTAGTAGTGAGATTATCTAAAAAAACTAGTTGACTAGACATAGTTATTCTACACTCAAGGTAAACATTGGTAAAACCTATCCGATTCAATTTGAGCGCGGGCCGAGCCGGCTCTCACTTAAGAACTAGAACACGGGTAGGGATTGGCCCTGCCAGACAATCCACCGAAAATCGGAAGGCCCAGGATGGTCCTTTCCTATAAGTCGTGCTTTTTTAAATCCTCTTGGGTGTTTAGGTTAGTGAAGATTTCCCCTGAAAAACCAGCCCTCTCTAAATCTTCCATGGAAAGCTGATTAAAATTGCCCCTTTGAACTGTTGTAAAGAGCCTGTACTCTTCATTTGTTATTTGCTTTTCAAGCCTGGCTAATAGCCTTTTATTGTAGATGGCCTTCATTGGCTCGATATAGGGCTGGGTGACTAGAATCCCATCTAAGTCTTCTGAATACTGGTTATCTAGCCAGCGAATATAATCTTCTTCAACCCCTGGCATATCAACTGCCATCATAAAGACCTGATCTTGATTTGAGTTTACCAGGCCAGTGTGGAGGCCAGAGATTGGGCCTAGGCCTGGGTAGATATCTTGAATAGTTTTAACACCCAGGTCTTTGTATAGCTCGGGACGATTGGTGACCACTGTAACATTAGGGAAGATGGCCTTGAGTTTAGCTATGGTTCGCTTAACTAGGAGCTGGCCACCGATTTTTATCTCCTGTTTATCGAATTTCATTCGCCTGCTTTTGCCACCGGCAAGGAGCAAGGCTTCTTTGGTTTTCATATTTGCCTCCTTTGACTATTTAAGACTAGAACACCGGTAGGTATTGGCGGTCCTGGGCAATCCGCCGGAGACACAGGGGACGGTTGTTTTTGTCCCATATTTACATTTGCAAATGCGGGAGGCCCAGGGCAGTCCTTCCCTACAATTTTCCATAATAAAAAAGCCCTGGTTGCCCAGGGCTTATCTTATTCTGTTTCTTCTTTTTTTCTTTGCAAATCTCTGGCAATCAGTTCATCAAGAACCAGATCATATCCTTCTGCACCGTAGTGAAGGGATCTATTAACTCTGGAAATGGTAGCTGTTGAAGCGCCTGTTTCCTTTTCAATTTCATTGTAAGTCTTTCTGATTCTTAGAAGTTTAGCCACCTCTAATCTCTGAGCTATGGAACTTAGCTCTCTTACCGTACACACGTCCTCGAAGAATTTGCTACAGTCTTCTTTGGTTTTAAGCATAAGAACTGCTTCAAAGAACTCTTCTAACTCCGGTGATAGGTCTTTTGGATTATTGGTCACGTCGTCACCTCTTCCTTAGAATAAACCGACAATCTCCCCATCAGGTTTAATATCTATTCTATTTGCTGCAGGCTCTTTTGGAAGTCCTGGCATTGTCATAATATCTCCGGTTAGGGCAACGATAAATCCAGCTCCTGCACTTAGCTTAACATCACTAATGGTAATCTCAAAGCCTTCTGGTGCTCCTAATAGCTTTGGATCATCAGAGAATGAGTATTGAGTCTTAGCCATACAGATTGGCATCTTGTCTTTACCAAGGTTAACGATATTAGCGATTGACTGCTTAGCCTTATCTGTAAAGTTAACTCCGTCTGCTCTGTATATTTCCTTAGCAATGGTGTTAATCTTATCTTCAATGCTCTCGTTTACGTCGTAAAGTGGCTTGAAGTTAGACTCCTTAGTTTCTACAGTTTCTACTACTGCCTTAGCTAGTTCAACTCCTCCTGCTCCACCGTCAGCCCAAATGGTGATCGGTACAGCAACTGAGCCTAACTCTCCAGTCTTAGATACGATCATATCTACTTCTGCTTCTGTGTCAGTTGGGAATCTGTTGATAGCTACTACTGCTGGCACACCAAACTTGTTTACGTTTTCGATGTGTCTCTTTAGGTTAGCAAATCCAGCTTCTAGTGCTTCTAGGTTTTCTTCTCCTAGGTCAGCAAAAGCTACTCCACCGTGGTGCTTAAGAGCTCTAACAGTTGCTACGATTACTACTGCGTTGGTCTTAAGGTCTCCAAATCTAGCCTTAATATCCATAAACTTCTCAGCGCCCAGGTCTGCACCGAATCCTGCTTCAGTAACTACGTACTCTGCAGTTTTCAGTCCTAGTTGAGTTGCAATCATTGAGTTACAACCGTGAGCGATGTTTGCGAATGGTCCACCGTGTAGGATTGCTGGTGTGTTTTCAAGAGTTTGTACAAGGTTTGGCTTAATTGCGTCCTTCATTAAAACTGCAACTGAACCTTGAGCCTTAATGTCTTTTACATAGATTGGCTTATCGTCGTAAGTGTAGCCTAATAGGATATTTCCAACTCTTTCCTTTAGGTCTTCAAGGTCCTTAGATAGACATAGGATAGCCATAATTTCTGAAGCTACTGTAATGTCAAATCCGTCTTGTCTTGGTACACCTTGTTTTGGTCCACCTAATCCTAGAACAACATTTCTAAGGGCTCTGTCGTTTAAGTCCACAACTCTCTTCCAAACAATCTTAGTTGGGTCAATGTTTAGATCGTTACCTTGTTGCATGTGGTTGTCTAACATAGCTGAGATAAGGTTGTGTGAAGAAGTGATAGCGTGGAAGTCACCTGTAAAGTGTAGGTTAATGTCTTCCATTGGAACTACCTGAGAGTGTCCTCCCCCTGCTGCTCCACCCTTAACTCCAAAGCTTGGCCCTAGTGATGGCTCTCTAAGAGTTGTCATGGTCTTCTTACCAATTTTGTTAAGTGCCATTGATAGACCAATGTTTACTGTTGTCTTTCCTTCACCTGCTGGTGTTGGTGAGATAGCAGTAACAAGGATTAACTTCCCATCTTCTTGGTCTTTTCTATCTTCTAGTACCTTTAGATCAACTTTTGCTTTATATGGACCGTAGTTCTCTAACTCGTCCTCTTTAATGCCAATTTTGTCTGCAACTTCTACAATAGGTAAAAGCTTTGCATCTTGAGCAATTTGAACGTCTGTTTTCAACTTATTCCTCCTTAGTAATGCCTTAATTCTAATATTAAATCCCTTTACCGTACGAAATCATAATACCATTTTTTTGAAATAAATTCAAGTATTATTTACCGATGTCTTGTCTATAATAAGAA
>CAZFXW010000025.1:0-757 GCA_964523385.1 uncultured Peptoniphilaceae bacterium
ATATTTACATGAGGCTTATCTCTCTCAAATACTGCTTTACTCATTTCTTCCTCCTATTAATCTTCTTTATTTCTTTCGCCTAATACTTCCTGGGCGATGCTATCTGGTACTCTTTCGTAGTGGTCGAACTGCATTGAGTAGTTTGCCCTACCCTGTGTGTTAGACCTTAGGTCGGTTGCGTATCCAAACATCTCTGATAATGGTACGAAACATTCTAGATTATGGAATCCATCCTGTGGATCCATTCCCTTAATATCTCCTCTTCTAGATGAGATATCCCCCATTACATCTCCTAGGTAATCGTCTGGAGTTGTAACTTCTACTTTTACATATGGCTCTAGTAGTACTGGGTTAGCAGCAAGTACTGCGTTTCTCAGTCCCATAGATCCAGCTATCTTAAAGGCCATCTCTGAGGAGTCAACGTCGTGGTATGAACCGTCGTACAGCTCAACTCTAACGTCTAGGATTGGATATCCTCCTAATGGACCTGCGTTTACTGCTTCTTCAATTCCCTGTTCAACTGAACCGATAAACTCTCTTGGAATAGCTCCACCGACAATTTTGTCGACAAATTCGAAACCAGCACCTGGCTCGTTTGGTTCAATTCTAAGCTTAACATGTCCGTACTGTCCACGTCCACCAGACTGTCTAACGTACTTCCCTTCAGCTTCAGCTGCTTGAGAAATAGACTCTCTGTATGAAACTTGTGGATTACCGACATTTGCCTCTACCTTAAACTCTCTCAATAGTCTATCTA
>CAZFXW010000025.1:767-10799 GCA_964523385.1 uncultured Peptoniphilaceae bacterium
ACATGACCATATTGTCCTCTACCACCAGATTGTTTTGCGTATTTATTGTCAATATCCGCAGTGCCTTTGATTGTTTCTCTGTAAGCAACTTGCGGAGCACCAACGTTTGCTTCCACTTTGAATTCTCTTAGTAGTCTATCTACGATAATTTCAAGGTGAAGCTCACCCATACCCGAGATAATGGTCTGACCAGTCTCTTCATCAGTGTAGGTTCTGAAAGTTGGGTCTTCTTCTGCTAGTCTAGCTAGGGCAATAGACATTCTTTCCTGTGATGCTCTGGTCTTTGGCTCGATTGCAACAGAAATTACTGGTTCTGGGAACTCCATGTTCTCTAAGATAATTGGGTTATCCGGATCACATAGGGTGTCTCCAGTAGAAGTATCTCTAAGACCTACTACTGCAGCGATATCCCCTGCATATACCTTGTCAACCTGCTCTTGTTCGTTAGAGTGCATCATCAGTATTCTGCCCATTCTCTCTCTTTTGCCTTCAGTAGTGTTCATTACGTATGAACCAGCTTCAAGAGTTCCTGAGTATACTCTAAAGTATGCTAGCTTACCGACATATGGGTCAGTAACGATTTTAAAAGCTAGAGCTGAAAATGGCTCGTCGTCGCTTGCTTCTCTAGTTTCTACCTCACCAGTGTTTGGATTTTCTCCTTCAATTGCAGGAACATCCAGTGGTGATGGCATGTAGGCTAGAATAGCGTCTAATAGTGGCTGAACTCCCTTGTTTCTGTATGATGCACCACAAAGAACTGGACAGATAGCGTTCTCAATAGTCGCCGCTCTGATTGCTCTTCTGATTTCATCATGGGTAAGCTCTTCCCCTTCTAAATACTTCATCATTACATCTTCGTCGTACTCTACTACATTGTCTAGCATTTCCGATCTTTTCTCTTCGGCAATGGCTACTAGGTCCTCTGGAATCTCAACTTGCTCAGTTTCAAGTCCAAGGTCGTCCTTGTATACCGTACCTTCCATTGTAATAAGGTCTACAAAGCCAATAAACTCATCCTCGGCTCCAATTGGAATGTTAACTGGTACAGCATTAGCTCTTAGCTTTTCCTTAATTGTGTCAATGGACATAAAATAATCTGCCCCTGTAGCATCCATCTTGTTAATGAAACAAATCCTTGGAACGCCGTATGAGTCCGCCTGTCTCCAAACAGTCTCTGATTGAGGCTCTACTCCTGACTTAGCGTCAAACAGAGAAACCGCACCGTCAAGAACTCTAAGAGATCTTTCTACTTCTACGGTGAAGTCAACGTGACCAGGAGTATCTATAATATTAATTCTATGGTCTCTCCAGATACAGGTAGTAGCAGCAGAGGTGATTGTAATACCTCTGTCCTGCTCCTGCTCCATCCAGTCCATGGTTCCAGCACCCTCGTGGGTCTCTCCCATTTTATGGATTCTTCCGGAGTAGTATAGAATTCTTTCGGTTGTTGTCGTTTTTCCTGCGTCAATATGGGCCATTATTCCAATATTTCTCGTGTTGGCCAATGAATATTGTCTAGGCAAACCTAACCCCTCCTTTAGAATCTATAGTGTGCAAATGCCTTGTTAGCTTCTGCTGCTCTATGCATTTCTTCTTTTCTTCTTACTGCTCCGCCAGTGTTGTTTGAAGCGTCTAGAATCTCTTTAGACAGTCTTTCAACCATAGTTCTTTCGCCCCTGGCTCTAGCAAAGTTTACTAGCCATCTAAGTCCAAGAGTTTGTCTTCTCTCTGGTCTTACTTCTAGTGGTACTTGGTAGTTAGCTCCTCCAACTCTACGAGCTTTAACTTCAAGTATTGGCATAATATTGTTAAGAGCCTTGTAAAAAACTTCTAGTGCGTCTTCTCCTGCCTGCTCTTGAACAATTTCAAATGCGTCATAAACAATCTTAGTAGCTAAACCTTTCTTTCCGTCTAGCATAACGTTGTTTATTAGCTTAGTTACGACAACGTCGTCGTATCTTGGATCCGCTAAGGTATCCCTTCTTGGTGTATATCCTTTTCTCGCCACTTTCTTCCCTCCTTACCATACATAGTAGTATCGCCGGTACTCGACTGTAACAGTCGCAAGTGCGTTAATATATTTATTAAAAAATCATTCATTAACGCTGATCATAGATGATTGCTATCCTCTACTCATTTTTGCACCGTATTTTGATCTTGCCTGCATTCTTCCTTCTACTCCAGCAGTGTCAAGGGCACCTCTAACAACGTGGTACCTTACCCCTGGAAGGTCTTTAACCCTTCCTCCTCTGATTAGGACAACGGAGTGCTCTTGCAGATTGTGACCGATACCTGGGATGTAAGCAGTAACTTCCATCTGGTTAGTCAGTCTAACTCTAGCAACTTTTCTAAGGGCGGAGTTAGGCTTCTTAGGAGTTACAGTGTGTACTGAAGTACATACACCTCTTTTTTGTGGTGATTCGTTCTTAACGAACCTTCTTTTTAAAGTATTGTAATTGTAACTAAGAGCCGGAGAATCTGATTTACGCTTTTGCTTTCTTCTTCCACCTCTGATCAATTGGTTAATTGTTGGCATTTGTTCACCCCCTGATTTCTTAATAAATACATCAATGCCATGAAAAGGCAAGATAACTCCATTTCGAAATTATCCTTATATATGCTATCACCTGAAAAAACTCTTGTCAAGTGATTTCACCAATAATTAACAAAGGGCCAGTTCCTAAGGAATTGGCCCCTTTTTTTACTTAAACTGTCTCTTCTACTATAACTTCTTCCTCTTCGGCTTCCTTAACAGTTTCTATATCAACCTCTGAGTAAACTTTCATTCCCGTGCCAGCTGGAATCAGCTTTCCGATAATGACGTTCTCCTTTAAGCCTACTAAGTCGTCTTCCTTGCCCTTAATTGAGGCATCAGTTAAGACCCTCGTAGTCTCCTGGAAAGAAGCTGCCGATAGGAAAGAATCTGTGGCTAGTGAAGCCTTGGTAATACCAAGCAACTCCCTTTCACCTTCTGCCGGAACCTTACCTTCCTCTTCCAGCTCTCTATTCTTAACCTCAAAGTCCCTAATGTTAACCATAGTTCCTGGTAGAAAATCCGAATCCCCTGCATTAGAGATACTTACCTTACCAAGCATCTGCCTAATAATAACTTCGATATGCTTGTAGTCAATATCTACCCCTTGGTTCCTGTATACGTCCAGTACCTCTTCCATAATATAGGTCTGAACACCTTCTGGGCCAAGGATCTTTAGAATATCGTGGGGATTTATTGAACCCTCAGTTAAAATATCACCAGCTGCTATCTCCTGGCCAGGCTTAACCTTAATAGTTGAGCCATATGGAATCTGATAGCTCTTTTGGCTGTCATCATCAGCTGTAATAGTAATATCAATTCTCTTATCATTGTCGACTAGGGCAACAGTACCTGCTATCTCAGAAATGTAGGCCATCCCCTTAGGCTTCCTAGCTTCAAAAAGCTCCTCTACCCTTGGAAGACCTTGAGTGATTCCAGTTCCTGCAATTCCACCAGAGTGGAAGGTCCTCATCGTAAGCTGGGTACCCGGCTCCCCAATCGACTGGGCTGCGATAATACCCACCGCTTCACCGATATTTACTGAAGAACCCGTTGCCAGGTTTCTTCCGTAGCACTTAGCGCAGACACCGTGAGAGGCCTCGCAAGTTAGAACAGACCTGATTTTCAGCTCCTCAATCCCCATCTCCACAATACCAGCGGCAATATCCTCAGTAATCATCTGGTTCTTAAAGACCAAAATCTCACCGGTTTCTAAATTTATTAAATCTTCAAAGGAAGTCCTACCGACGATCTGGCTAGTCATGTCATCCATAAGTTCGCCGTCACCTTCATCGTACTTATCCTTGGCAATTATATATTTAGTCGTCTTACAGTCTTCAATTCTAACGATAACATCCTGGGCTACGTCTACCAGCCTTCTAGTTAGGTAACCGGAGTCAGCCGTTCTTAGAGCCGTGTCCGACAGCCCCTTTCTAGAACCGTGAGTTGATATGAAGAACTCCTGAACCGAAAGACCTTCCCTAAAGTTAGCGGTAATTGGAACCTCGATAGTTCTACCGGAAGCTGAAGACATAAGTCCTCTCATTCCACCCAGCTGTCTAATCTGCTTTTCTGAACCTCTAGCTCCAGAGTTAGCCATAACGGCTATATTATTGTCCTCATCAAGAGAATTTAATAGGGCTTGGGTAACCTCTTCAGTTGCCTCTTCCCAGACTTCGATAACCTTTTGGTATCTTTCATTCTCCATCATAAGGCCCCTACGAGTTAGCTTTTCGTACTCGTCAACCTTGGCCTCAGCTCTAGCAAGGATTTCTGGCTTCTCCACAGGTGATGAAACATCCATCATAGAAATGGTCATAGCACCTGAAGTAGAGAACCTAAACCCAAGATCCTTCATCCCGTCTAGAACTACAGCCGTTCTCATGTTTCCATGTTTCCTGTAGCAAGCGTCAATAATCTTTCCTATGGTCCTCTTGTCTACTCTAGTGTCAACCTCTAGTGAATAAGGGTCTTCTTCCCTATTAACTAGGCCTAAGTCTTGGGGGATTACCTCGTTAAAGATAAATCTTCCCACACTAGACTCAACTAGCTTACCCCTATCTTCTTCGTCCTTTTTAATCCTAACCTTAACCATAGCCTGGGTATCGACCACGCCTCCAAAATAGGCTTTTTCAAGTTCATCATAGTCCTTGAAAATCAGGCCCTCTCCCTTAACACCCTTACGAGCTGTAGTTAGGTAGTAAACCCCAAGTACCATGTCCTGAGATGGAGTTGCGATTGGCCTTCCATCCTTAGGAGCTAGGATATTATTAGTCGACATCATCAGCAGTCTTGCTTCTGTCTGTGCTTCCGTAGACAATGGTAAGTGAACCGCCATCTGGTCACCGTCAAAGTCAGCGTTATAGGCCGGACAAGCCAGTGGGTGAAGCATAATAGCCTTACCTTCTACTAACACTGGCTCAAATGCTTGAATCCCCAGTCTGTGAAGGGTTGGTGCTCTGTTGAGTAGAACTGGATGGTCTTTGATTACCTCTTCAAGAACATCCCAAATCCTCGGATTATTTTTCTCCACCATCTTTTTGGCGCTCTTTATATTAGGAGAAATCTCCTGTTGAACTAATTCATACATAACGAAAGGCTTAAACAGCTCAATAGCCATTTCCTTTGGTAGACCACACTGATAGAACTTCAGGCCTGGACCAACTACGATAACCGATCTTCCTGAGTAGTCAACCCTCTTACCTAAAAGGTTCTGTCTAAATCTACCGGTCTTACCCTTTAGCATGTCAGACAGAGACTTGAGGTTTCTATTACCAGGTCCGGTAACAGCCTTGCCCCTTCTTCCATTGTCCACAAGAGCGTCTACCGACTCTTGGAGCATCCTCTTCTCATTCCTGATTATAATATCAGGAGCCCCTATATCTAAAAGTCTATTTAATCTGTTGTTTCTGTTAATTACCCTACGGTATAGGTCGTTAAGGTCAGAAGTGGCAAACCTTCCACCTTCTAGCTGGACCATTGGCCTTAAATCTGGTGGTATAACTGGAATTACATCCATAATCATCCATTCAGGCCTGTTGCCAGACTGTCTAAAGGCCTCTACAACCTCTAATCTTCTTGTGATTCTAACTCTTTTTTGACCCCTAGAATCTTCTAGTTGCTTAATTAGGCTGGCAGCCTCTTCATCCAAATCCATTTCTGCTAGGATTCTTTGGATAACTTCCGCTCCCATGCCAACTTCAAACTCATCTCCATACTTTTCCCTAGCTTCCATGTACTCAAACTCACTTAACAGCTGCTTAAAATAAAGATCTGTCTCGCCTGGGTCAACCACTATATAAGAGACAAAATAGAGGACCTTTTCCAAAGCCCTTGGCCCCATGTCTAGGAGAAGGCCCATCCTTGATGGAATTCCCTTAAAGTACCAGATATGGGAAACAGGTGCGGCTAACTCAATATGACCCATCCTCTCTCTCCTAACCTTAGACCTGGTTACTTCAACACCACACTTCTCACAGACAATTCCCCTATATCTGATTCTCTTATATTTACCACAGTTACATTCCCAGTCCTTAGAAGGTCCAAATATCTTTTCACAGAAAAGACCTTCCTTTTCTGGCTTTAGAGTTCTATAGTTGATGGTCTCCGGCTTTTTAACCTCACCGGACGACCACTCTCTTATCTTATTAGAAGAAGCAAGGCCTATTCTAATCGATTCAAAATCATTAGTTTTTTGCAAGGATATCTCCTCTCTTAGCTACTTACGCTTTCAGTAGCAGTGTCTTCACTTTCTTCTGTTTCTTCTTCAGACTCTTGTTCCTCATCCTTCTGATTGGCTAGATCGTCTTCATCAGCAAACTCTACTTCTTCGCCATCTCTATCTAGCAGGTTAACCTCCAATGCAAGTGATTGAAGCTCTTTAATAAGAACCTTAAAGGACTCTGGCACGCCTGGCTCAGGGATATTTTCACCCTTGATAATTGACTCATAGGTCTTAATCCTGCCGACTACATCGTCAGATTTAACCGTCAGCATCTCCTGAAGGGTATGGCTGGCTCCATAAGCCTCAAGGGCCCAAACCTCCATCTCACCAAACCTCTGTCCACCGAACTGAGCCTTACCTCCTAAAGGTTGCTGAGTCACCAGTGAGTAAGGTCCGGTTGACCTAGCGTGAATCTTTTCATCTACCAAGTGGTGGAGCTTAAGCATGTACATATAGCCAACGGTAATAGGCCCGTCAAATTCCTCTCCGGTCCTACCATCTCTAAGGACAATCTTTCCATCGGCCGGATAACCCGCCTCTTCTAAGGCATTTACTATATCCGTATCCGAAGCTCCATCAAATACTGGTGTAGCTACCTTGTAACCTAGAGTCTCTACAGCAAGTCCAAGGTGAACTTCTAGGATTTGACCCAAGTTCATCCTCGATGGTACTCCCAGTGGATTTAAGACTATATCTACAGCCCTACCGTCTGGCAAGAATGGCATATCCTCTTCTGGCAGAAGCTTGGAAACAACACCCTTATTACCGTGCCTACCGCACATCTTATCTCCTACAGCTACCTTCCTCTTAGTGGCAATGTAAACCCTAACCACCTTATTAACTCCAGGAGATAGCTCGTCTCCATTTTCCCTAGTGTAGACCTTTACATCCACAACAATTCCAGTTTCACCGTGAGGAACCTTTAGGGAAGTATCCCTAACCTCTCTGGCCTTTTCACCGAAGATTGCCCTTAATAGCCTTTCCTCTGGTGAAAGCTCTGTCTCTCCCTTAGGAGTGACCTTACCAACCAAAATATCTCCTGTTCTGACTTCTGCACCAATTCTTATAATGCCTTCCTCGTCTAAATCCTTGAGAGCATCTTCCCCAACGTTGGGTATGTCTCTGGTAATCTCCTCCGAGCCTAGCTTAGTTTCCCTAGCTTCTGATTCATGCTCGGCAATGTGGATTGAAGTCAATGTGTCATCTATAACCAGCTTCTCATTTAAAAGCATAGCGTCTTCGAAGTTGTAACCTTCCCAGCTCATAAAGGCAACAAGAAGGTTCTTTCCTAGGGCAATCTCCCCTAGCTGCGTCGACGGTCCGTCGCACAGGATATCTCCTGCCTCCACCACATCTCCTACCTTCACGATAGGCCTGTGGTTCATACAAGTTCCTTGGTTAGACCTTTGGAACTTAAAGAGATTGTATCTGTCCTCCCTGCCGTCTTCGTCCCTCTTCACTAGAACCTTATCGGCAGAAACATAGGATACAACTCCTGGATTTCTGGCTATAATAACCGCTCCCGAATCCTTAGCCGCCCTATACTCGATACCAGTACCGATAATTGGCGACTCAGATTCTACTAGTGGCACAGCCTGCCTCTGCATGTTAGCACCCATCAGGGCCCTGGTAGCGTCGTCATTTTCTAGGAATGGAATCATTGCCGTTCCAACAGAAACAATCTGTTGGGGAGAAACGTCCATATAGTCCACCATTTCCCTAGGGTAAATGTCGTTTTCTGCATTAATACCCCTTCCAGAAACTCTCTGGTGGATAAACTCTCCCTCTTCAGTTAGAGGCTCGTTAGCTTGGGCAATAATGTATCTATCTTCCTGATCTGCAGTCAGGTACTCTACCTCACCTGTAACTAGACCAGTCTCCTTATCTACTATCCTATATGGAGTTTCGATAAAACCGTACTCATTGATACGAGCATAGGTAGTCATAGAGGTGATTAGACCGATGTTTGGTCCCTCTGGTGTTTCTATAGGGCAAATCCTACCGTAGTGAGAGTCGTGAACGTCTCTAACGTCTGCTCCCGCCCTATCTCTAGAGAGTCCACCTGGTCCTAAAGCCGACATCCTTCTCTTATGAGTAAGCTCAGCCATAGGGTTAGTCTGGTCCATAAACTGAGACAGCTGAGAAGATCCGAAAAATTCCTTCATAGCCGCCACAACAGGCCTAATGTTAATCAGACCTTGAGGTGTTGCCAAGTCTGGGTCTTGGGTAGACATTCTCTCCCTAACTACCCTTTCCATCCTAGTCACACCGATTCTCATCTGATTTTGTAGTAGCTCACCAACTGCTCTAACCCTCCTATTACCTAGGTGGTCAATGTCATCAGTATGACCAGCACCTTGATGAAGGTTAAATTGGTAGCTAATAGTTGCTAAAATATCAGACCTAGTAATATTCATTGGGCTAAGTTCCTTAACCCTTCTTCTAATAGTCCTTACCAAATCCTTGTCATCTTCTGCGTTTTCGATAATTTCCTTCATTACTGGATAATAAACTTTTTCAGAAAGCCTAATTCCCGAAAGGTCTACGTCTAAACCGAAGGACTTTAAACAAACAAAGTGATTTCCTATAACTCTAACCATTTCTCCTGAGACATCTAAGTCTACAGAGTTAATGCCGGCAGCCTCAATATCATAGGCATCGGCTTCGCTTATAGTCTCTCCAGCTTCTACTAAAATTTCTCCAGTCTCAGGGTCTACAATATCTCTATAAGCTACTTGGCCGCCAATTCTATTGGTCAGTGAAAGCTTCTTATTAAAAGTATACCTACCTACCTTAGCTAGATCATATCTTCTATCATCAAAAAGTAGATTGTAGATAAGTGGTTCAGCAGATTCTAAGGATGCTGGATCACCTGGTTTAAGCTTTTTAAAGATTTCAAGCAGAGCTTCTTCCTGGGTATTGGTAGCATCTTTTTCCAGGGTTTTTGTTAAATACTTGCTCTCCCCAAGAGCTTCAATAATTTCATCATTAGTATCAAAAATCAAAGCTCTAAGTAGAACAGTAATAGGCATTTTCCTAGTCCTATCAATCCTTACATTTAAGACAGAGCTTGAGTCACAATCGTACTCAATCCAAGCACCCCTATTAGGGATAACCGTGGCTGAATACAAGTTTTGGCCCGACCTATCGATCTCAACGCTGTAGTAAACGCCAGGACTTCTAATCAGCTGGCTGACTATAACCCTCTCAGCCCCGTTAATAATAAAGGTCCCGTTCTTGGTCATCTTTGGGTAGTCGCCCATAAAGACTTCCTGTTCCTTAACTTCTCCTGTTTCCTTGTTAATCAGCCTAACTCTGGCCTTTAGAGCGCTCGAATATGAGGCGTCTCTTTCTTTAGCCTCTTCTTCAGAATATTTAGTTTCTTCTTCCATATGATAATCAAGAAATTCTAATACCAGCGAACCGCTGTAATCTTCGATTGGTGAAGCCCCTTCTAGTACTTCCTTTAGGCCGTCCTCTAAAAACCACCTATAGCTGTCATTCTGAACAGCAATTAAATCGGGCAATTCAAGAACTTGAGAAATTTTTGAATAGCTTACTCTTTCAGCATGTCCATACTGAACAGTATGAGTCATATACTACCACACCCCTATCCTCTCTGATAAAACCCTCTATGTGTAAGTTACAACCTTATCACAACAAAACGCCTTATACAAGTTGACTTGTCAATAAGGCTTATAATCTCTATTAAATAATTCAATTTTCTACCCAGTTGTGGGTAGAGGGTATAATTATAACACACCAGTAGACTAGC
>CAZFXW010000025.1:10899-17150 GCA_964523385.1 uncultured Peptoniphilaceae bacterium
CTAGCAATAGCTAGGCGTTCTTTATTTGTAGTTAGAACTTTCCCTCATAACATATCTAGTATGCAGATACTTTTCAGCCTTTTTACTTCCAGGCTCACCAAAGAATTCATCGTAAATCTTGATAATATCCCGATTTTGATGACTTCTTCTGATTTCCTTAGATCTGTCCTCGTCGTGTAGACCCTTCATCCTCTTCAAAAGCTTTTCTGTGTCACCATATAGGAAAGGTTGGCCACTTCCCACTATACAACCACCTAGACAGGCCATAATCTCTATCATATCCTAATGGGACTTACCACTTCCAATCATCTCAAGGAGCTTTCTAGCATTGCCTAAACCACTTGAGGCTGCCACTCTTATAGTGGTTCCTTCAACATCAAGCTCAGCTTCCTTAATACCTTCCATTCCCTTAAGCTCTTCAAACTCTAAGGTGTCTATCTCATCACCTGTAACCATCTTATAGGAAGAGAGCTTTATAATGCGAAAATTTACTTGGAAATGGACCTAGTCCTAGCCTGGACCCTAGCTATAGTAGTGATAGCTCTGCTGACTGAAAGGATTATTAGGAGGATACTGTGATAATCTTTAAAAATGTATATAAATCCTAGGGAAAACCAATTATCAAAGAGCTATCTTTTCAAATAGGAGAAAATATTGCCATAGTCGGCCCATCAGGTTCAGGAAAAACCACAGTTCTAAGACTGATTTTAGCTTTGAACAGCCAGACCAGGGCCAGATAACAAATAGCTATAAGAAAATTGCCACCCTCTTCCAAGAGGATAGATTAATTGAAAGCCTATCAATAGGCGACAACGTCCACCTCTTCTCAGAGCAGACCAAGGAAGATGATAGGCAGCTCTTAGAGAAACTCGGAGTAGATTGGAGACTAAAAGACCTGGGTAAACTAAAAAAAAAACCTAGCCAAATGGCTAGGTGTAATTTTTTTATAGTTTAAGTAAGATTACTTAAGCTCTACAGTAGCTCCAACTTCTTCTAACTTTGCTTTCATTTCGTTAGCTTCTTCAGCTGGAACGCCTTCTTTAATTGTTTGTGGTGCATCGTCTACTAGACCCTTTGAGTCTTTTAGTCCAAGACCAGTAATTTCTCTAACAACCTTGATTACTTGGATCTTCTCTCCACCAGCGTTTTCTAGAACAACGTCGAACTCAGACTTTTCTTCTGCTCCGCCTGCTTCTTCTCCGCCACCAGCTACTGCTGCAACTGCTGCTACTGGAGCTGCTGCTGATACGCCAAACTCTTCTTCTAGAGCTGAAACTAGGTCTGCAAGCTCAATTACTGTAAGTTCTTTGATTTCTTCAATTAAGTTAGTTACTTTTTCTGACATTTTATGCCTCCTGATATTATAAGTTTATTTTATGCTTCTTCTGCTTCTTTTTTCTCTTTAACTGCGTTTAGTGCGTAAACTACGCTGCTAAGTGTAGCTGTAAGTACGTTGGCAAACCCTTGAACAGGCGCGTTTAAGCTGCCAAGCATTTTAGCTACTAGTTCTTCCTTAGATGGTAGTGATGCTAGGTTGTTTACTGCCTCAGCGTCTAAGAACTTTCCATCCAGGTATCCTGCTTTAATCACTAAGTCCTCATGCTCTTTAGCAAAGTCCTTGGCGATTTTAGCTGCACTTACCGGATCTTCCATTCCAAAAGCGATTGCGTTTGGTCCAGTCAGTAAGTCTTCGAAACCTTCGATTCCAGCGTCTTTAAAAGCGAAGTTAGTCATAGTGTTCTTGTAAACTTTGTAAACTACTCCACTTTCCCTGTATTTACTACGTAAATCAGTTACTTCAGAAACCGATAGTCCCTGGTAGTCCATTAGAATTAGAACCTGTGAATCTTCGATATTATCGAAAATCTCTTGAACGATTCCTTTTTTTCTCTTTAAAGCCTTATTTCCCAATTCGTCACCTCCAATGGCTACTTCATCATATAAAAAAGTCCCTCTGTGAAGACACAGAAGGACCATAGAATTCTATGATATCCACCTCTATAGGATAATTAAGCGCTATGCGCCCCTATGGTCTTCGGTAGCCTAATTTGACTATATTATTTTAACAACTCTTTACAGACTTGTCAATTATTCTTTTGCTGCAGCTGCTCTTTCTTCTGCAATTTCCATCAGCCTATCTCCTGAAATCTTAACACCAGGTCCCATAGTTGATGAAATTGAAACTGATCTTAGGTATCTTCCCCTAGCTGCTGCTGGCTTTGCCTTGATGATAGCAGATAGAATACTTCTCAAGTTTTCGTAAAGCTTCTCATTTCCGAATGAAACCTTACCTACTGGTACGTGGATAATATTACCCTTGTCCAGTCTGTATTCAATCTTACCAGCCTTAATATCTTCAATAGCTTTCCCAACATCCATGGTTACCGTTCCAGATCTTGGGTTAGGCATTAGTCCCTTAGGTCCTAAAACTCTACCAATCTTTCCAACTACACCCATCATGTCAGGTGTTGCGATAACCACGTCGAAGTCGAACCAGTTTTCTTGCTCAATCTTAGTAGCCAGCTCGTCGCCGCCTACAAAATCTGCTCCAGCTGCTTCAGCTTCTTTAGCTTTATCTCCTTGAGCGAAAACAAGTACCTTTACTTCCCTACCAGTACCGTGTGGAAGAACTACCGCACCTCTAACCTGTTGGTCAGCGTGTCTTGAATCTACACCTAGTCTAGTGTGAAGCTCTACTGTCTCGTCAAAGTTTGCACTTGCTGCTTTAGTTACTATATCAATAGCATCCTTCAGCTCGTAGTACTTTTCCCTATCTACTAGCTTAGATGCCTCTAAATACTTTTTACCTCTTTTTTTCATATGCTCCTCCTTGCTTTTACTGCTCTACCTCAATACCCATACTTCTCGCTGTACCCGCAACCATGCTCATAGCCGCTTCTAAATCCGCAGCGTTTAAGTCTTGCATCTTAGTCTCTGCAATTTCTTGAACCTGTGCCTTAGTCAGGGTACCAACTTTCTTAGTGTGAGGCTCTCCTGAAGCCTTGTCTAACTTCAGCGCGTCCTTAATAAGAACAGAAGCTGGTGGAGTCTTTGTAATAAACTCAAAGGACCTATCTTCAAAGATAGTCATCTCAACTGGAATAATAAGACCTTGCTGGTCTGCAGTTTGAGCGTTGAATTCCTTTGTAAAGTCAACGATATTTACACCATGTGGTCCTAGTGCAGTACCAACTGGTGGTGCAGGAGTTGCTTGTCCTGCTGGTATTTGTAATTTTACTATAGCTGCTATTTTCTTAGCCATTTTTCCCTCCTGATTTTTCGTGGTGCGGCGGGGTTACCTTCCACTATCATATATTAATTAAACTTTCTCAACGTCCGTAAAATCTAATTCAACAGAAGTCTCTCTACCGAAGATAGACACAAAGACCTTTAACTTAGTCCTCTCAGGGATAACCTGCTCAACCTCGCCTACAAAACCTTCAAAAGGTCCGTTGATGATGTTTACATTGTCGCCCACATTGTAATCTACTACCGGTCCGGTAACTTCTCTTACCCCAAAGGATGCCACTTCCTCCTCTGTCAACGGCACTGGTTTATTGCCAGGCCCAACGAATCCCATAACTCCCCTAGTGTTTCTTACGATAAACCAGGATGTATCAGTTACGATCATCTTTATTAAGACATAGCTAGGAAATAATTTCCTTTCCTTGACGACTTGCTTGCCGTCCTTGGTTTCGATGTATTCTTCCGTTGGAACAGACACCTCAAAGATGTCATCTTTAAACCCACGGTTCTCAACCATCGCTTCAATATTGTCTTTTACTTTGTTCTCGTGACCAGAGTAAGTATGTACTACATACCACTGAGCCTCTGCTTCACGCTTTTTTCTTTCCGCTTCCCTCTCACTACCAGCGTTAAAATCCATCTACTCTCACCTAAATCGCAAGATTAATGATAGATGCAAAAGCTAGGTCTAAAACATAGACAATAAGGGATACAATAATAGAAATAGTTATAACTGCCGTCGTATATCTGACAGTTTCCTTGTTGTTAGGCCAAACGACCTTCCTAAACTCAGATCTAACTCCCCTTAGGAAGCTTCCGACCTTACCTGGACTATTTGCCATTTAAATCCCTCCTATCTCGTTTCTTTGTGAACGGTGTGAGCATTGCAGAACTTGCAGTATTTCTTCGTCTCCAATCTGTCGGGATGCTCTGCTTTATTCTTGGTCATAGTGTAGTTTCTTCTCTTACACTCTTCACAAGCCAGTGTTATGGTTTCTCTCATTTGAACACCTCCATCTTATACTTGGGCTTAAAACCCAACACATTTAGGTATTTTAACACAAGAAATGACCTAAGTCAAAGTCTTATACTACTTCCTAATAATCTCCCCAAACCTAGCCATTATTTTAGCGGTAATACCCCAAATCAACGGATTAGACCGGGGATATATGTAGAGGTCCTTGGTATATTCCCTAACTTCGTAATCTTCTATATTTGGCAAGTGAAAAGTCTTAGCTGCTTGTGGATAAGAACTTACACTAGGACACTTGAGGATTACTGGATCTTCTTGGACAAAATAATCTAGCTCCATAGTAAAGACCCTTTCAACCTCACAGTTACAATCTATCCTATCCATACTTCCCTCATAGTAAAATACATAAGGCCTAATAACCTGCGATAAGTTGACTACGATATCCGCAGGTCCTACATAAACCAATTCATTTTCCACTAGTCCAATCTCTTCTTCAATTTCCCTATAAGCCGCCTCTAAAGGAGTCTCATGAGCTTCTACATAACCTCCTGGCAAACAACTTTCGCCAGGTTGGGAGATGGTCTGACTCCTTACTTCAAAAATAACCCTATCTAAACCACCGGGAGTCTTTTGGACGATAATCCCAACGGCAAACTCTACCGGTGAATCTACAATCCCAGGAATCCTATTCCTTAAAAAGTCCATTACCTATACTCTTCCGCCAAACTTTCAAAGGCTTTTTTAGAATTTCTAATATTTTCATTAGACACGCAATAGGCCAGCCTAGCATAGCCTGAGCACTTAAAGGCCGAACCTGGTACCATTAAAATATTGTGTTCCTTAGCCATATTACAAAAGTCCACATCATCGCCTATAGTCTTCATCCATAGATAGAAAGCCCCTTGGGGATAAACCGCTTCAAAACCAGCCCCTGTCACGATATCGTAAAGATCTTTTCTATTCCTATCATAAAAACTTAAATCCACTTGAGCGTCTACACAATCTCCAACAACCAGCTGGAAAAGAGAAGGAGCATTTACAAAACCTGAAATCCTATTGGCAATAGTTGCCACTTCAATTAGGTTTTTAACATTATCTAGTCTAGGCGAAAAGTAAGTATAGCCAATCCTCTCTCCCGGCAGAGATAGAGACTTAGAGTAAGAATAGCAAATAATCGTATTATCGTAAAAATTGGCAATAGCCGGTACATTAACTCCATCATAGGCTAGCTCCCTATAAGGCTCATCAGAAACTAAAACGATAGACTTACCAAGCTCCTCCTGCTTCTTCTCTAAAATGTCAGCTAAGCCCTGAATCTCTTCAGCACTAAAGACAACACCTGTTGGATTATGGGGATTATTGATAATAACCGCCTTAGTCTTCTCACTTATGGCAGCCTCAAAGGCATCCAAATCGATAGAAAAGTCCTCCCTATTTAGCGGACTGTCAACCAACTCTGCACCGTAGTTATAGGCATAGTTACCATATTCTAGGAAATAAGGTGAAAAGGTAATAACCTCGTCCCCTTCATCTAAAATACACTTTAAGACTATATTCAAACCCGCAGCTGCTCCTACGGTCATAATAATATTCTCAGCAGCACCTGGATAATCATAGTTTCTTTCAAGATAAGCTGCAATCTTTTCCCTAACGTCAGGAAACCCTGAGTTAGCCATATAACCGTGTAGTCTAACTGGATCCTCATTCTTCAGTAATTCAATGGCCCTATCTGTAACCTCCTGTGGTGGAGGGAGGTTTGGATTTCCGATGGAAAAATCAAAGACATTTTCCTCACCGTATTTCTTCTTACGCCTGGTGCCCTCTTCAAACATATTTCTAATAAGAGAAGAACCACCGATAAACCTCTGCATTTTTTTAGAAATCATAGATAACTCCTTCTAATTATAGTAAGTTTATTAAGCATATAAGCCTAGATGGCTTGTAATTATTTTTATAAAAAAAAGCAAACGCCGAGGCGTCTGCTTTTAAATCTCTTGAATTACTCGATAATGCCAGTTACTACTCCAGCTCC
>CAZFXW010000026.1:0-8595 GCA_964523385.1 uncultured Peptoniphilaceae bacterium
ACAAGAGTTAAAGAGTTTATCGAGCACGGTATTAACGTATCATTCGGACAAGACTCTATCAACGACCCATGGTACCCAGCAGGAAGCGGTAACCACATGGTAATCCTTGACCACGGTATCCACTTAGCTCAAATTATGTCAGGTGAAGACATGGAAACTAACCTAGACCTAATCACTTTCAACGGAGCTACTACTCTATCTCTAGAAGGATACGGAGTTGAAGTTGGAAACGACGCAAACTTTATCGTTCTAGACGCTCCAGATGCACCAGAAGCTATCAGAACCAGAGCAGACGTAATTGCTTCAGTTAGAAAGGGAGAATTCCTATTCAAGAAGACAACTAATTACGAAGTTGAACTTGATTTCTAATTTAGCTTTAGTTTAAACCATTAGGGAGAGGCTTTAGCCTCTCTCTTTTATAACATTTTTATAATTTATTTGCATTTTATATTTAAATAATTTTTATTTGGGAGAGATAATTATGACACAAAACAAAGGAAGAGGAATGGTATTATTCGTATTCGCTCTGTGTACTTTCGTTGCGATAGTTACCGAATTATTACCTTCAGGTCTTTTACCTGAATTAGTTAAGATCCTTAATGTAAGTAATCAGGATGCTGGTAACCTTACAAGCTTTTACGCCCTAGCAGCTACCTTTACTGGGCTTCCAATCGTTACTGCCACTAGATTCTGGGACAGAAAGAGAATCATGACCCTAGCTATCCTAGGTTTCCTTATTTCAAACATAGTTCTAGGACTAGTTCCAGTTTACAAGATTGCAGCTATTGCAAGACTTATCGGTGGTGTTTCTGCTGGTATGTTCTGGGGAACTACTGCAGTTTACCTAACTAGCCTGTTCGATATTCAAGAGCAAGGTAGAGCAATGGCTATCGGTATGGGTGGTACTACTATTGGGGTATCTCTAGGACAGCCAATTTTCGCTTACATAGGCGAGAAAATGGGTGGAAACACTGCTTTCGTTATCCTAGCTGTGCTCGCTGTATTAGCACTTCTACTAGTTCTTAAGAGCTTGCCGTCGGTGCCTGGAGAAGACAGAGCTGCTGGTATCAAGGCTACAGAAGTACTTAAGGATAGAAACCTACAGATTATTATCCTTATAACACTACTTGCCGTTATCGCAAACTACGGTGGCTACGTATACGTTTCACTTATTATTGAAGAAATCACCTTCTCTGGTGGAATCGGTAGAGCACTTCTTATGTTCGGTATCGGATCACTTATCGGGGTTGCACTTTCTTCAAAATTTGCAGACTCAAAACTTAGAGAACTGTTTGGCTCATACCTAATTTTAACAGTACTAGCAATGGTCATCTTCTACTTCATCAGAACTAACGAAGTACTTAACCACTTAGCTTTCCTAATCTGGGGTGCTGGATTCGCAACACTAGCAATCCTAACTCAGACTGCTGTTACAAGAAGAGTTCACAAGAGCCCTGGACAAGGTCTAGCTTATCAATCAGCTGCCTACAACTTCTCTATTATGATTGGTTCTTACGTTGGTGGAATTATCATCAGTACAAGACCACCAATCCAAGTAACACTTCTAACCCTAGTTCTTGTTGCAATAGCTGCAATTATCACTTTTGCCGCTAGAGGAACTTTTGCACCAGCTGAATAAGGGATTTTTAATAACATGTATAAAACCCTCTCGAAAGAGAGGGTTTTTTATTGCCTATTTTAATCCATTGGATTTAATAAAATAAAAAAGGACCGCGATTTCTCACGGTCCTTATGGTGGAGGTAAGCGGGCTCGAACCGCTGGCCTCTTGAATGCCATCCAAGCGCTCTCCCAACTGAGCTATACCCCCTAGACTCATTAATCTTATATGTCTTTGAGGCTTTTGTCAAGAAATTTTTGTATCTTCATAAGATTCCATCAAATCTTAAATAAAAACCAGCTGTAATCCTTGCTTTCATAAAAGAGCTGGAAGGGGACCTGCCTACCCCCCACCATGCCCTGGCAATCATAGATTAAAACCATGTTGCCGGCTCTCCTATCTTCCTCTATATTTAAGACTAAATCCACATCTACAACCTTTAAAAACCCATCTTTCCCTTCTATTCTAAAACGAAGAGGCTTAGGAGGTTTCTCGTCTTTAAAGTAGGCTATTACTTCAATTTCTTTCATTAAAACTTTCATCTCTCCCCCTCCTAAAGCTGACTGGTCATCATAGGGTAATCCAAATCCTCCATAACCCCACCTATAAGAGGAGGTATGCCTGAGTGAAGAAAGGTTGATCTTTGAATTGACCTAAGACCATGCTGATTTCTTATCTGGTCTATGGAAGAGTTTAGCCTAATCCTCTCTTCATTTATTGGAGCAAAAAGGCTTAACTGAACCTTGCTAGCTGGGCTCAAATTTGTCACCCTAACCGAAAGCTGGCGTATCCCTTCCCTATTCCAAATCTTTTTAAAAATCTTCTTGGCCATTTGGTAGATATCCTCTGTACAGCTGCTAAGGGTCTTTAACTTCCTCTCCATACCAAAGCCTTGGAAGTCATGGCTTCTGTAACCTAGGTGGACTACAGAAGCAACCATAGCCTCTCCCCGAAGTCTGTAGCCTACCATTTCGCAAATAGCTAGGATAATCTGGAGAGCCTCCTCTTGGGTATAAACGTCGTAAGGAATAGTAGTAGAGTTGCCAATACTCTTTATGGGTGAAGAAAATGTTCTAACACCACTGTATTCTCTGCCATTGGCAAAATTCCAGATTGTTTGGCCTGGTTTTTTCATCCACCGGTAAATATATTCTTCGCTAAGCCTAGCCAGATCTCCGATAGTATATATATCCCTCGATTTGAGCTTGGCCTCAGTCCTACTGCCTACCATAAAAAGAGAACGGACAGGCAAGGGCCACATCTTGCAAGGAATGTCTTTTTTATAGAGCTTATGGACCATATTAGGTTTCTTAAAATCCGAGGCCATCTTAGCCAAGAGTTTATTATCACCAACACCTATATTTACAGTAAAGCCTAGGGTGTTTTCCACATCCTCCTTGAGCCTGTAGGCCACATCCACTGGGTCTTCATGGCCTACATAGTCCATAAACAGCTCATCTACCGAAAATCTTTGAATATAGGGTGAGTAGTTCTTCACAAGGCCTACCAGAGAATCACTTGCCTTCACATACCTTTGATAGTCTGGGGCTACTATAATCATCTCTGGACACTTAATCAAAGCTTTGGCCAAGGGCTGTCCTGTCAAAACACCTTTCTTGCTGGCGGGTATAGACTTGGCTAAAATAATTCCCCTTCGCTTTTCAACATCTCCTCCGATAGCCGAAGGAACAATCCTTAAATCCAAGGAAGCTCCCTTTTGAAGCTGATAGGCTGCCTCCCAGGAAAGATAGGCAGAGTTTACATCTATATGAAAAACTTTTTTTATATTCATCTCAACCTCCTACACTTATATTATAGAACAAACGTTCTTGAGGCAAGAGGCTATTCCTTATTAGGAGTAGCTAGCCTAGATAACTATCCTACGAGCCACAAAATCTAAGTTTTCTGGACCAATTTCCCTAATATACTCATCCATGGCTTGGAAAATTGCCTTCTTGTCCCTGGGCAAGATTCCAGAAAATCTAAAGGTATTCATCGGATACTGGGCAAAAATTTGAAGACCTTGGTTTTCGATTAGACGGACAAAATCCCTCATCTCTTCGATAATCTCTAATTCTGTTGACTGGATAAAGTCTCCCTTCTGGACCATATCTTGCATTCCCGTCCCTGGGTAGGATCTAAGACTACCTATCCAGATAGCCGATGGATTAACCTGGCTTAATAAGTTGGCATTTGCAGCGGCTGCTTCCTTTTCCCTACCTTTGCCCAAAGCTCCCATAATAAAGAAGAGGGTGTAATCGTAGCCGGCTTCTTCTAACTTTTTAATAGCTTCGAGAGCTTGACTCTTGGTGTAATTAGCCTTTAAAATCTCTAAACTCTGGTCGTGACCACTTTCTAGTCCTACATAGAGCTCATTATATCCGTAATTCACTCTTAGATCGGCCAGATCTTCTATGGATTTTGAAATTATGTTGCCAATAGAAGCATAGGAGGCAAGGGTTTTAACTCCAGGAAGATATTCCCTTCCAAGCTCAGCTATTCTTCTAAGCCTCCTAGGACTGAGTACAAAAGCATCACCATTAACCATAAATATTCTCTTATATGATATCCCATGGGACCTAGCTATTTCTAAATTTTTTATTAAGTCTTCTTCCCTCTCAACAGAAAAAGGAGTTTCATTATACATGGCGCAAAAACTGCATTGATTATAGGAACAGCCTACTGTCACCTGGAGAAGTAAGGTTTCAGCCTCCATTGGCGGCCTGTAGACTTGTCCAGTATAGTTTAATTCTCTCATAAAGCCTCCTTTTACATCTAAACAATTTAACATATCCATTATATCAAATCCCCTAGTCCATAGTTGCCAGGTTTATTTATAATTTTTCCGAATCTTTGATATAATAAAGTCAAAGGCTTTAGGAACTCGGAAAGGATGTAAAATGAAAACCTACCCTCGACTCCAAACCCTATTGGGTATTAGAATAGTCAAAACAGCTTTGGCAACTACCGTCTCAGTTATGATTGCTGACTTCCTTAATTTAGACTCAGTCTATCTAGCCGGGATAGCTGCCATAATATCTATGACTTCATCGGTTTCCAACTCCTACACCAACAGCATAAATCGAATCGTGTCAACTATTATGGGTGCTGCTATGGCTATCTTCTTCTACAAGATTGGCTTTGTAAACTATATAACCCTAGCCCTAGGGATTATCCTACTGACTAATATTCTAAACTATATGAACTGGAAGCCAGCCATAAGCCTGGCCCTAATAGTTTTTCTGATAATAAGCGTCCACTTTAACCACATTGAAAACTTCAATATCATTCACTACTCGGCAAACAGAATCCTGTGTACGGCCATAGGATTGGCAGTGGGCTTTTTAGTAAATTACTCTATTTTACCACCAAGTCGAGTCCAAATCATCGTTAAGCTCTATACCAGCTCTATGGAAAAGATTGATGCTATCCTTTTAAATCTTCTGGGAGATGGGGGCCAGGTCAATATAGAAGCCCTAATTGATGACATAGGCAAGCTTAATGAAGAGCTTAGGATTCTCCAGGCTGACAGTAAAATCATAGAGAATAAGGACATTAAGTTAAGTAGCTTGAAAAAATTCCTATCGCAAATCCTATCTTCCCTGGGTATCCTCTACCAGTTCTCCAGCCACCAGGTGGTTCCAAATATTTCGGAAGAGAACCAGGCTAAATTAGAAGACTACTTTGGCAAACCTGTTGAGGTCAAGGAAGTGGATACTGACGACGATTTCGAAATCGCCTATAACTTCTACCTAGGCCAACTCCTTGATAGTATGGAGGCACTTAATGATGAGTCTATTTTATTGGAAGACAGAATAAAAAAGACAGCCACTAGTCTATCCTAGTGGCTGTTCTTTTTTAATCTTCTTTAAATATTAACTTGCTAATCCAATCTCCAAACCTTAAGGCTAGTAAACCCATAAGGGCTCCTAATACAGGAAGAACTATGGATACCAATAAATCTCCCGAGCCAAAGTAGATGTTAGCTCCAACAAAGGTGGCTGCAACCAGAGTAAAAACATTAAACGCCTGAGCTCCAGTCATAATAGCTCCTAAGAGCCCTACAACCATGGCGCTGGGAACTCCCACTAGGCTGTACTTGGCTAAAAGAGTTGCTACACCATAACCTAATAAAGGTCCTAGTATTAGACAGGGAACTGATTTCTTTATCCCTTCTACTGAACATCCCATAAAAAAAAGCTATAGACCAACCAATGAACATAGGCCAAGCTGCTAGGTCAAAAAGGCTGGTTAAATAAGCAAAATAAAGGTCATCGTAGCGACAGCTATTGTAATCTGGTCAAAACTATTATCCAAAAATAATCTTAAATTCTCATAGACTAGATTGTAATTAGGCAGACCATTATCAACCATCCGAACCTCCTCTGCTAGTCCTAAGTCCTTGAGATTAACAAACACTTTGATAATACCTTATCCGATTTTTTGTGTTCTATTCACCTGGCTCAAAGCCATCAAAGCTCAATCCATAACCCTTACCTGGAATAAAACTCCCGTACCCTTGTTTTCCTATGTACTGGCCGTCTTTTACAATCACATTTCCCCTAAGAAGAACTGTGTCTACAACTCCCTTTTGTTCAAAGCCTTCGTAGGAGTTATATTCAACTCCCTGATGGCTAGTCTCATTGGATAGGGTCATAGATAGTAATATCTGCATCGAAGCCGATACCAATATGGCCTTTTCTATCGCCAATTCCATTTACCTTAGCTGGCTTGGTAGCATATAAGTCTACTAGCTGACTTCTAGTCAACTTACCAGTCTCAACGCCTGTAGTCCAAAGAACCCCTAGCCTGTTCTCCATACCTGGCGCTCCATTAGGTATATTTCTAAAGTCGTCCTTACCCATATGTTTTTGCTTTTCCCAGTCAAAACCACAATGGTCTGAACTAATGGCGTTTAACCAGCCATTTTTGACTGACTTCCACATATAATCTAGGTCCTCTTGCTCTCTTAGGGCAGGTGAGCATACGTACTTAGCACCTTCAAAATTTGGCTTGGCCAGGTTTTCCTTACCCAGTGTTAGGTAGTGGGTGCAAGTCTCTCCATAGACTGGAAGTCCTTCTGCTTGAGCTCTCTTAATAGCTTCTACAGCGTCCTTAGTCGATACGTGAACTATGTATAGTGGGCTTCCTGCTGTCTTGGCTAAGTTGATAGCCCTTTCTGTTGCCTCCACTTCAACCATTGGCGGCCTAGAAACTGCATGGTAATAAGGCTCTGTATTACCTGCTGCCACACAATCTTTTTGTAGCTCGTCGATTACATCTGCATTTTCAGCGTGGACCATTATGGTCACTCCAGCCTTCTTGACCTCTTGAAGGGCTCTAAAAATCATCGCATCATCTGCGTGGTAAAAAGCACCCTTGTAGGCCATAAATAGCTTTACCGTTGGATAGCCTGCCTCAAGCAAGTCTTTTATCTCGTCAAAGACTCCTGTTGTCGGGTCGGTAATAACACCATGGAAGGCATAGTCTACCATGGCGATTCCCTCAGCATTTTCCTTCCTGTACTTGTCTATGGTATCAATTAGAGCCTTCCCCTCTTCCTGATTTACAAATTCGATTACCGTCGTAGTTCTACCTGCTGCTGCCGCATGCGAGGTTTCAAACCCCCTAGTCTTGGTTCCATTAAACCAGAAAGAAAAGTGGACATGTTGGTCAACTCCTCCAGGCAAGACATATTTGCCCTTAGCATCTATAACTTCTCCTACTCCTGGCTCTAGAGTTTGACCTATGGCTACTATCTTTCCATCCTCGATAAGAATATCTCCAACAAATTCCTCTTCAGCCGTTACGATAGTTCCGTTTTTAATTAACATTTTTAACCTCTAAGTCTTCTGTAATTCTTTAACCATCTTGTCGCCAACTCCTAACAAACACTTTTAGCATAATTTTTTATTATTTTAAAACCTCTAGCATAATCAGTCTGTTGGCGTCCTTATTCTCAATATATTCAAACTCTATCTTTTCTCCAGCTTTTAGAAAAGGTAATTGGGAAGATAGACTGATATCTGTTAAATATATACCCTCAATACCATCTAGGATGAAGTAATAGTGAGAATTACCGTCAATTACAACTGTTTCGATAGACTCGATAGTGCCTTGACCCTGGAGGATTAGCTCTGGATCTATATCTTCTTCAACCTCTACCACCCTCTCCCCTAAATGATTCTTATAAGCGATTTGAACAGTATTGCCTATAGAAACATTTTGGTAGTGCTGAGCATCAATAAAGGCATAGGATTTGATTAAACCCGCCTTATCCTTCAAAGCTAGGAAATAAGTAGGCTTATTCTCAATATTTAATAGTATGGGGAAAGTAGCAGTATACTCTTTTTCTTGGACCTCTCCCTCTGCCGATGCCATTGCCGAGTATTCTTCTGCCGATGAAACAGTGTAGAAAGTACTATCCTTGGTTCTCAAATTCACCAGTACAAAGCCGACGTTAGATTCATCTGCCGCCACGGAAGTTATTCCCGTGTAAAGGTATACATCATCATCTATGGCCAAGTAGTTATAGCCTTGGGTAGTCTGTAAAACCCCCTTTTGAGCAAAACGAGAATTAATAAATCCATTCTTATATTTTCCATTCCAATCTAGCTGGCGAATTATATCCTCAGCTGAAAAGACCCTATCCACCCAAGTTGGAATATCTTCAAGGGCAAATTTTTCCGCTTGGCCTGTTACTGCATCTAAGATAATAGCCCCTTTTACATCCATGGCTCCAAACCAAGATATCCTATTCTTGTAAGTTGGAGTTATCCAGTAAGGGTGGCCCTTATCATCTATTTCAAAGGATATTTTCCCAGTAATCTCTAAGGGATAGGAGAACCTAATCTTCCTAAGGGCATCCCTAAAGAATCTATCGGACTTTGAGTACTTAATACTTCCATCAGACTTTTGTAGATTTGAATCCCCATTAATCATGTCCACCATCATATAATAAGGAATTCCATTTCTA
>CAZFXW010000026.1:8605-16943 GCA_964523385.1 uncultured Peptoniphilaceae bacterium
TGGTGAGCCACTTTAAAATCCCATTATATTCTAAGGGTGTTACCCTAACAGGCCTGCCCTCATAATTTACCTGGGTATAGGAATTATCCAAGTTAAACTGAGAAACTAAGTCTATTAGCTCTCCCATCTTCCTTGAGCCCAATCTCTCTGCCGTATCTCTATCCACTGTCGGTATCTTATCTACTGGAATCTCTTTAACATCTTCGGTAAAACTACCATCATTACTTATGAGAATATTTGCATATCTTCTTGCATTAAAAAACTCTGTTGAGCTAAGGGCTAAAATTCCAAGAACTAGAGCTAGAATTGCCAATCCTCTAAACCAATTTTTGGCTATCTTAAAATAAGGAGCGTAGATTAGCCCTGACCCAATTAAAATAATACCTGCAAAAATCCAAAACTCGATTGAGTGAAGGTTAAGGGGAGGAAGACTGACAAAATAATAAATCAACAGGGCGATGGGAAAGAGGATAAAGATTGTACGCCTAAATCTCCTGACCGTCGTCTCTGTTTTCTCCTTGAAACCTTTGTTAAAGTTCTTAAATTCTTCCTTAATCTCTTCGCTCCTTTTAAAATTTTTGGAATTTCTTCCAAAGCCACCAAATCTAAAGACCATATTATCACCTCTTACCTAATTATAACCTTTATCCAAACAAAGTAGAAGTTTTCTGATTTGACCATCATTATTTTTTAAGTTATATTTAATAATATTGATAAGGAGGACTAATGTGAATAAAAAATATACTAAAGGCAATAAAGAATCCTGGTCTGGGAGAGTAGACAGCCTAGATGATTATAATCAGTATAGATGGCATCAGGTGATTCAAGCAATAGATTTAAATGACCCTAATCAAGCCTTTCAAGGGTTCGGCTTTGCCTTTGTGGGCTTTGAATCCGACCTTGGCATTAAGTTAAATAAAGGTAGGACCGGAGCAGCCCAAGGCCCTAAGAGTATTAGAAAAGCCATGGCTTCCTTTCCCTGCCAATTCCCCAAGGAGGTAAAACTCTTCGATGCTGGTAATATTAGGTCGGCTAATAGATCCTTGAATCAGGCCCAAGACGCCTTGGCCCAGGCCGTTGAAAAAATTTTAGACCTAAATCTCTTACCTATAGTATTAGGAGGTGGACATGAAACTGCCTTTGGTCACTACTCTGGCCTTCTATCTAGCCTTGAAAAAGAAGGAAGGGAGACTAGAATCGGCATAATAAATTTCGACGCCCACTTTGACTTTAGACCCTATAAAGATGACTCGGGTAATTCTGGAACCATGTTTAGGCAGATTAAGGATTTGAACGAAAGCAAAAACCTTCCCTACGCTTATATGCCCTTAGGCATACAAAAACACTCTAACACCCTTTCACTCTTTGAATATGCAAGGGAAAATCAGGTAGATTATGTCTTAGCTGAGGAAATAAAATCCTATGACCTAGATCCAGTTAAGGATAGGATATCAAGCTTTGCTGCACAAGTAGACCAGCTCTACATCAGCATCTGCACAGATGTATTTGCAGCAGCCTACGCTCCTGGCGTCAGCGCTCCCCAGGCTGTGGGACTAGTACCAAGCCAGGTTCTACCACTAATCCACCATATTGTAGACACAGGCAAGGTCCTAGCCTTTGATATTGCCGAAGTCTCTCCTAGATTAGATAGGGATGGAATCACCTCAGCCTTAGCAGCAACACTTATCTATAACTACGTATCGGCTCAAATAGAAAAGTTGGGCCTAGATTTATAGGCACAAAAAAGGCCGGTTACCCAGCCTTTTAGAGCGCGGACGAAGCCGCGCTCACTACACCTGTAAATTCGGAGCCGCCCTCATTGCGAGTGAGAGGTTACTTTCCTTGTAATATCTCAACAAATCTATCAACGGACTTTGAACCTGGGGATTTTTCTCCATTTATGATGTAGTAGGGAATAGTCTTGGCACCCATTTCTTCAAATTCCTTTTCATCAACAGTAAATCTCTCTTCCAAAGCTTTATCTTCAAAAGCTCTATCCGGAGCGTCTTCTCCTAGTCCGTATTCCTTCGCATATTTACCTAAGAAAGCTCCCTCTCTTAGATCTAGGCCCTTGAGATAGTAGTCTTCATAGATTCTAACCGTTAATTCCCATGCCCTGTCTTTTTGTTCAGCTATATAAATCAGCTTATGATAGGGCTTAGAGTCGAACAAGATGGCTTCAAGATTGATAGTGACACCAGCTCTCCTAAGCCCATCCCCCATTAGCTCTTCTATCTTTTCCTTTACTCCTTCTTCGTCTGTCTCTAAGACAGGCATAAGATTTCTACCTGAAGTTAGGCCTGCCCTATTTCTGTAACCGGCCATTAAACACTTAGCCTTGTGAGTATAATTCACCTCTGCTCCTGTTTCCTCATAGGCTTTTTCAGCCCCATAGTGCTCATGTATGAGAAGGAACACAAAAAATCTGACCATCCAATTATTTCCATAAATTCTCCTTATCTAAAACTTAGAAATTCTTTCCTTTGTTTTTCCGTCCAGCCAAAGACTCCTCCAGTGTGGATAAATAGCGTTTTGCCCTTTATCCTTTCCTCTTCTATCTCTTTAACCATTCCTCTAAAGGCCTTGGCCGTATAGACTGGGTCTAGGATCAGAGCTTCATCGGCCCCTAGCCTCTTGATAATCTCATAGTCTTCTCTAGAAGAGATTCCATAGCCTTCTCCTATATAGTCATCTATTATTCTTATACCAGATGTATCGATGGCCTGGCCATGATCCATATCCCTTAAAATATCTTCTATTATTCTTCTAAAATCTTCCTTGCTGTGGTTTACGGAAAAGCCTAGGAGTTCAACATCCCTGGAATTTTTCGTCAGCTGATAGTAAAGACCTGAATAGGTTCCTCCTGATCCTACTGCTAGAACTATATTGTCAAAGCTTATATCATTGACTTCCTCCCAATTCATAATTTCATCAGCTGCCTCCACATAACCCAGGGAGCCAACCGCATTTGATGCCCCTATGAGAATAGGGTAGGCCTTTTCTCCCTCAGCCTCTAAACTTTCCCTTAGGTCTTCCATTACCTCATACCTGTCTACTTCTGGCCCAATCAAATGGACTTCTGCTCCAAAGACCAAGTCTAGAAAAAAGTTGCCTTCAACTATATCTGTGTCGTCTCCATCCACGATTAGATGGCAGGCTAGGCCTAGCTTGGCACAAGCCGCTGCTGTTGCCCTACAATGGTTTGACTGGAGAGCTCCTGTAGTAATGACTACTGTACACTTTTGCTCCAAAGCCTCCTTTAGAGCATACTCTAACTTTCTTATCTTGTTACCCGATATCTCTAGACCAGTTTCATCATCTCTCTTAATGTAAATATCCTGGCCTAGCTCATTGGATAACTTATCTAGTTTTTGAATTCTCGTGGGCAAATTTGCTAATTTTACTTTCATTGAACCTCCTCAGGTATTTCTACCTTAGATCTCCTATTGATTATAATAGAGCCACCAATTACAAAAGCAAGGCCTATAATAAGATTTACTGTCAAAGCCTCACCTAAAAATAGGGCCGATGTCAAGGACCCAAAAATAGGTATAAAAAGCTTATAGATTCCTACCTCGCTAGGGCCATGGTGTTTGAGCAGGGACACCCAAATAGTAAAGGCTGTAGCCGATATAAAGCTGCCATAGAGCAGCAGCGCTAAGGTCATAGGGCTAAAGGATAACTGCCAGCCTGATAGGAAAATCCCCAGTATTATCAAGGGTATTGACCCAACTATAAACTGGCCAATACTTATGACAAAAGCGCTCATAGTCCCACCGTACTTCCTAACCAGCACTGTAGCTAGGGAGTTTAAAAAGGTAGAGGCCAAGATAGCCCCTTCGGCATTTAGGGCAAAGCTTAGTTCAAAATCCCCGCCTAGATTCACAAGCAGAACCCCAGCTGTCCCTAAAATCAAAGCTATAAACTTCCTAGGCGTCATATGCTCAGTCCTTATCAAAGCTACAGCTAAAATCACCGTTATCATGGCATTAGTAGCCTGAATAACAGCTGCTTTCACCCCTTGAATGTTAGACAAGCCAATATAGAAAAAACTATACTGGATGAAAATCTGTATCATTCCGATTATAAATAAAAATTTCCAATTTAATTGGCCTAGTCTAACTTTTTCCCTACTAAAAATTTTCATGTAAACTATGGTTAATAGCCCAGCTATAAAAAACCTTAAGCCTGCCAAAAGTATTTGGCTACCTAAATCAGAGCTGGGTAAATCCATTGCTATATAGAGGGTTTTAATCATAGGAATTGCCGAACCCCAAAGAAAAGTAGCTATAATACTTGAGATAAGAGCTCCCTTTCTCGTCTTAATAAATTCCTCCATAATCTTTAACCTCCTTTCATATCTATACCCCTAGCCTTTAACTTTTATATCAAATAAAAAAACTGACCTTCAAATGAAAGTCAGCTCTTGGCTAGGCTTAAACTTCTCGCCTTTCTTCCAAAGCCCTAAAAAGGGTCTGAGAGTCAAAATACTCTAGATTACCACCCATAGGAATACCCGAGGCAATCTTTGTTACCGCTACACCTCTGTCCTTTAGCATTTCAGCTAAAAACATGGTGGTCATTTCCCCTTCAACTGTTGAAGAAATTGCTAGGATAACTTCATCAACTTCTTCCTTTTCCGCCCTCTCTAAAAGCGAGTCTAGGTTAATACTGTCAGGGGATACGTCTCTCATAGGAGAGATTAAACCGCCTAGGACATGGTAAAGCCCTCTATACTCCTTAGACTTCTCTATTGCCACTAGGTTTTGAGGATCTTCAACTACGCAAATTACTGATTGATCTCTAGTCTGATCCTGGCAAATAAAACAAAGGTCATCTTCGGCTAGGTTACCACAAACTACACAGTCGCCAACCTCTTTAACATCCTCTAAGGCCTGTATCAAGAATCCAATGTCCTCTTCATGGTTTTTAATGTAAAGAGCCAATCTTTCAGCAGACTTTTTCCCAATGGAGGGAAGCTTGGAAAACTGAAGGATTAGCTCTTCAATAGCTTCAGGATATAAATCCATTATAGGCCTGGAATGTTGATGCCACCTGTTAATTTACCTAGTTCTCTTTCAGAAATCTGTTCGATTTCCCTTAAAGCTTCATTAACAGCTGCAATTACCATGTCTTCTACCATTTCAACATCATCTGGATCCAGAACATCTGGGTCAATCTTAAGGGACACAATCTCCTTCTTACCATTGACTGTAGCTTCTACCATTCCACCACCTGAGCTTGCAGAAATCTCCATTGCCTCTAATTCAGCCTGAGTTTTCTCCAAATCTCTCTGCATCTTCTGCATCTGCTTCATCATCTGGTTCATATTTCCGCCACCTGGCATCATTCTTCTCATTTTATCCTCCTATAATCTCTAAGTCATCTCCAAATATCCTCTTATATTTTTCGATTTTTGGATTTTCTTCTTCCTCTATTTCTTCTTGTACCATGACTATTGTCATTTCAAAATTGTAAAAGGCCTTTAATAGTTGGCCCAATTCATCTTCCTTTTCCTTGGCCATCTTATAAGCAGTTTCTCCATCTTCCCTCATCTCGACGGTCAAGATTCCCTTGTCAAAGCTGATTGGATTTGCTCCGTCTAGCCACATGCCCCACATCCTATTAGCTCCTATGGTCAGCTTTAAAAAGTCATTCCATCCAGCTATAATTCCATCTAAGTCTGATGGTGGCTCGATATCAGCTTGCTGATTCCCTAGCACTGGTCTTACAAGTTCTTTAGGCTCAAGTCCATCTGATGGCCTTAGAGATGGCTTAGCTTCTATAGGATGACCCATATTTCTAGACTCTGGCCTAGCTTCCTCTAAGCCTTCTCCAACAGGTCGGGAAGGTGGGCTATTAAAGTTCCCTGACTGGATATAGTCCCAAAGCCTAGCCACTTCACCTTCTAGGTAATTTACCCTAGACAGGAGATTCTCCCTGTTCCTTTTTTGAGCAAGTTCTACAATGCTTATTTGAAGCAAGGCAAATTTTTGATCCGTATGTCTAGCCTTTTGCTGGGCATCCATTAGAATTCCCATAGAGTCAGCAATTTCCTTTGGGCTTAGGCTTCTAGCTTGTTCCCTTAGCAAATTTACTTGGTCTTCTTCTAAATCTCCTGGTCGGCCACCAGCCCCGATGTTTAATAGGCTTTGGTAATGGGCCATCAGTCCAGATAAAATCTCTAGTTCATTTCCACCAGCCTTGACCATCTTCTCAGCCCCAGCTAGGGCTTGACTACCGTCTCCTTGTATAAGCCAATTGACAAGTTGGTTGATAGAACTTTCCTCAGCCATTCCAACTACCCTAGCTACATCAGCTGGTAATATCTTCTCTCCCGAACTGGCTATAACTTGATCTAGAATACTCTGAGCATCTCTCATAGCCCCCTTGCCGGCGACAGCTATCATCCTAGCCGCCTCAGAGTCTAGACTATAGCCTAAATCCTGGGAAATGAAGATAAGACTTTCTTCGATATTCTCTAGGCCAAGTCTATTGAATTCAAATCTCTGACATCTAGACTGGATTGTATCAGGTATCTTCTCTAGCTCTGTGGTGGCCAATATAAAAATTAAATGTTCTGGTGGCTCTTCCATAATCTTCAAAAGAGCGTTAAATCCTTCATTGGTAATCATATGGGCCTCATCTATAATATAGACTTTGTACTTTAAAAAAGCAGGTGGATAGATTACCTTTTCCCGCAAGTCTCTAATGTCATCAATCCTTCTATTAGAGGCGGCGTCCATCTCCACCACGTCCATAGTATCCTCTGCTAGGATACTCTTACAATTAAAGCACTGATTGCAAGGATTTCCCTCCTGGGGCTCCAGACAATTTACCGCCCTAGACATAATCTTGGCACAGGAAGTCTTACCGGTTCCCCTTGTGCCTGAAAATATATAAGCATGGCCTATTCGATTTAAAGCAACCTGGTTCTTTAAGACTCTAGTTATTTCATCCTGGCCTAGAACTTGGTCAAAAGTCTTTGGCCTATACTTTCTGTAAATTGCCTGATACATTAAATCCTCCAATTATTATAGCATATCTTATATCTCTAATTTATAATCATCTGGCTTTATTAGGCCCCTGGCCCTCATAAAGGCCGCTATTGCCAGGGATAAAAGGGCAGGTAACAAGAAGTGCAAAAGACCTATTAGAACAAAGGTCCTAGTACTTGGACCCATAACGTCTAGGGTGGCAAACTGGCCAACGAGACCACTAGTTCCCATACCAGCTCCAGATGCGTTAGACTGCATCTTAAATACAGCCGTCGAAATAGGCCCAAGTATAGCTGAACTTAAGATTACCGGAAGCCAGATTATCGGCTTCTTTATTATATTTGGAACTTGAAGCATGCTAGTTCCTAAGCCTTGGCCGATTAGGCCTCCAACTCCATTTACCCTATATGATATCACAGCAAAGCCAATCATATTACAGCAGCAGCCTATAGTCGAAGCTCCTGCCGCTAGGCCAGTTAGACCTAGTGATATGGAAATGGCGGCCGAGGAAATTGGCAGCGTCAGTATCATACCCATAACTACTGATAGAATTATTCCCATAGGAATTGGCTGAAGTTCTGTGGCTCTTTCTATCCAGAATCCTAGGAAGTTCATAAAAGATGATATGTAGGGCGAAACAAATAATCCGGTCAAACCTCCAGCTAAAATGGTGGCCATAGGCACCAAAACAATATCCACCCTAGTCCTTCCCTGAATCCTCCTGCCTACTTCTGCCCCTACCAAGGCTGCTACAAATGCTCCTGCTGGCTCTCCTATAGCTATGGCAAAGCCTTCAACTCCTGGACTTACCGTACCCGCTCCAAGGGCCCCAACACTGACACAGGCCATGACAACCAGTGGAGGTGCCCCTAGGGCAGCTGCAACTCCAGCCCCGATCGCAGGACCCATAAACAGTTGGGCTATCTCTCCTAGACTTACCAATACGCCTAAGCCCGTTAGGCTTCCTATTTGCTTAATTATTAGTCCAATTAACAGGGATGCAAACAATCCCCATGCCATCCCGTTTAGGACTTTCACTATGTAGTTTCTCATCGCTCCTCCTTTTCCCCTCATTATATAGCAGCTAGTTGATAAATTAAATTATCTAAGGCTTTTTCTGGCCATAAACTTCTATTCCTTGACAAAATAAAGTTTATACACTATAATTAGTCCTCAGGACATGGAGAGTTGGCCGAGTTGGTTGAAGGCGCACGATTGGAAATCGTGTAAACGTTGATCCGTTTCGAGGGTTCGAATCCCTTGCTCTCCGCCACCGTACTAAACGGGGAACTAGCGGTGCCCTATAACCTGCAATCCGCTACAGCAGGGTTGAAGCCTAG
>CAZFXW010000027.1:0-314 GCA_964523385.1 uncultured Peptoniphilaceae bacterium
CATTCTTGAATTATCAAAATCGCCATTCTTGACTTGTCCTTTTGACAAGTCTGACATCCTAAATACAAAAATCAGCAAGTTTTTTACTCCTTGCTGATCCTTACTTCTGTCCTTATTTTCTTGTGTTCCTACTAACTAGGTTAACCACCACTGAAACATTAAAATGCTTTTTTAGCATTTTTTTCTTAGATCCCTGCTCATCTTCCTCAAAGGCAAAATAGTCATGAAATAGCTTGAAATGCAAGATTTCTACATTATTTCTCTTTGTATCAACGCTATGCACTCCACATGATGTGTATGCGCAAACATATCAA
>CAZFXW010000027.1:324-16644 GCA_964523385.1 uncultured Peptoniphilaceae bacterium
TTTCTATACCCTTACTTTTCTAGCCTTGATAGCAATACTACCGTCTCCACATGTAAGGTCTGAGGAAACATGTCCACTCCCTCTACTTCCACAACTTTGAATCCAGGGCTTAATCTTTTTATGTCCCTAGCTAAGGTTGCCGGATTACAGGAAATATAAATCATATGCTGAACTGAAGAGGCTAGGATGTTTTCGATTAAAATTTCATCTAATCCTGCCCTGGGTGGATCGACCACCAATGTATCTGGTTTTTCATCTGAAAATATATCAAGTGAATCTCTATTGGCATCCATTCTTTTAAAGATTACATTTTCTATTCCATTGAGCTGGGCATTGTAATCTGCATCTTTTACAGCCTCTGGGACTATTTCCACTCCTACAAGATTTCTTGGTGCTTCTGATAAATAGCAAGTAGTTGTTCCTATACCTGAGAATAGATCTAAGAGTTTATTTGAAGGTTTTCTCATTGTATAGGATTTTGCTAGCTCATAAAGTTTCCTTGTTGCGTATACGTTGACCTGGGTAAAGGACTGGGGAGAGACTCTAAAGCTTAAATTTCCAAGCTTATAATCAAAATGTCTTGGTCCCCCAATATGGGAATATCTTTTTCTCTTCTCGTCATAGAAAGTTATTCCAACTCTCTCATTGCCAGCGATTTGACTATAAAAGGCTTGAGAACCTTTAAAGCTAGGGTTTCCCCCTGTAAAGATATAGTGGAGTTGTCCACTAGCGCTGGCTTTTATCTCTACCTGACTGAGAGGAAATCTTCTCGACTGGCCGACTAGACTGTCTAAGGCCTTTTGTAGCTTCCCTAAGGATCTATCAATCACTGGCAGGGCAATGGAACAAGTTTTTATAGGCAAATGCCTATTGGTCCCTCTTCTGTGATAGCCAATTTTCCCATCTCTGGATATTTGGAGCTTGATACGGTTTCTATAGCCATATTCTTCCTTAGATGGATGGACCGAAACTTCCACTTCTACCCCAGCTATCCTTTGAAGGGTATTTCCCAAGGAATTTTTCTTGTATGCTAACTGGGCCTGGTAATCTAAGTCTTGGAGGGAGCAACCTGAGCAAGCATCTCTGTGTGGACAAAGTCCTTCCCTCCTATCTTCTGAAGGTTCTAGAAACTCTAAGACCCGCCCCTTATAGAAATTCTTCCTGTCTTCTGTGATTTCAACCTCTACTATATCCCCAGGCAGGGTGTCTGGTACAAAAACCACTGCTCCTTCTCTTAGAACTCCGTCTCCTTGACTGGTTATATCTACAATTTTACCTTGGATTTTTTCTCCTATCTTCAAAATATCCTCTCCCTTGAAATAGGCATAGTCATACATCTAGGGCCGCCTCTGCCCCTAGACAATTCACCAGATGGAATTTTATAAACTAGGACTCCGTGATCCTCTAGTTCCTTGTTGATGCCAGTGTTTCTATCCTAGACGATAACCTCTTTAGGTCCAATGGCCAAGGTATTGTAGCCATCAGACCACTGTTCTCTAGCGGCCTCTAACTGGATCCCTAGCCCTTGGCCTATAAGGGAGAAGACATCTCTTTAAAAGTAGAGATTAGCCATTGGTTTGGTGTAGAACAAATCCTCTCCACTTAGAGAAAACCCCTTTTGATCCTTTCTTATGCTGGCCATCATAAATTCTACCAGGGTTTTTTCATCTTTCTTGCAGAGAATTTCCCTGACTTCCTGGGCTTTTTATAGCAGCCTGGCTAATAAAATCGTCAACCAACCTATAAACTATCTCCCGGCTAGTTAGGGATTGGAGAACCAGGTCCTTTAGATAGTGGACCTGGACTCCCGCCTCTTTCATCACCCTTACAAAGTGGTCATGTTCCTTCTGAGCCATTTTCAAAAATGGAACTTCCTCCAAAAGCAAGCTTTCCCTAAGCTGGGGCAAGATATTCAAGAGCTCTCCTCCCGGCCTATGGGCAATAACGGACTTTAGTTTTCCTATCTCTGAAAAAACATCAATGCCTGTCTTTAGTCAGTAAAGGTCTCGACAACGTCTTCTAACATCTTTATGATTGGTAGGTCATAGGGACACTTGGTCTCACAAGTTCCACACTGAATACAGTCCTTAGCATTAGGGCTCATAGAATTGTATCTGCCTGAAGCCCATTCCTCTAAATTATAGCGAGTGTAGTAGCCAGCCATCAGGAAGTTAGCTGGAATGTCTATGCCAACTGGACATGGTAGGCAGTACTCACACCTTCTACAGAAGTTTGAGCCTAGTTCCTTACACTCGTCATCTAAAATCAATTGCTCTCTCTCTGTCAGTGGCTTACACTCTCTGCCGATTTTAGCGTTCATCTGAACCTGTTCAATAGAGTCCATGCCAGGAATCATACAGTCTAGAAAGTCCTGCTGGCAAATGTACCTAAGGGCTAACTCCTTGTTCATGATTGCCCCACCAGCAACTGGCTTCATGATAATTGTCCCAATGCCTTTCTTATGGGCCTGCTTAAGGTAGTCTTCTCCCTGAAGTTCTACTGGGTTGTAAGGAAACTGGATAGTCTCAAAAAGACCTGACTCGATAACCCTTGGCAGTAGGTCTTTGTTATGGCTGGTGATTCCTATGTGGCCAATCTTTCCCTGCTCCTTTAAATCTGCAGCCGCCTCATAGGCTCCTCCAGGTCCAATGATAATCTCATACTCTTCTACCGTCTTTACGTTGTGGAACTGGTAGAGATCTATATAATCAGTCTGCATGTTGGCAGCGCTAATCTCAAAGTCCTTATAAAAGGCTCTGGCATCTCTTACCATGGTCTTAGTTGCTAGGATGAAATTTTCCCTGCCGTGGACCTGGAGGGCCTTGCCTATGTACATTTCAGAAACCGTGTAGCCTCTGGCCGAGTCTATGAAGTTTATCCCCTCTTTTATTAGCTCTCCAAAAATTTCTATGGTCTCCTCTGCAGTTACTCTTTGGATAGGGATACCTCCAAAGCCGATTTTAGAAACCTCTAGGCCTGTATTTCCAAGTTTAACCTTTTTCATATAATCACCTCTTGAATCAATTATATCACAAGAGGGGCTAACCTAGGCTAGCCCCTCTCTTTACCACTATATCTAAAGTACCCTGGCCTCTCCCTGATAGATTATGCCAGTCCTAGGGTCTATAGTGATGGTATCTCCATCTTCTACTATATCTAAAATTCCTTCTACGCCGACTATGGCTGGCAGTCCAAAGTTTAATGCCACAATAGCTGCATGGGAGGTTAGTCCTCCTTCTTCAACGACTACAGCTCTAGCTCTTTCTAGGATTGGCACTGTATCCCTGTCGGTAAAGGGACCTACCAGGATTTCCCCTTCTCTAAAGCTAGATAAATCTGTATCTGGGAAAACTTTTCTAACCCTACCCGAAACAGACCTAAGGCCGATGCCGGTTCCCCTAGCCAAGACATCTCCTACAGTGTGGACTTTAATTAAGTTGGTTGAGCCTTTGACAGCCACAGGAATTCCTGCAGTAATGACGATTAAATCTCCCTGGTCTATCCAGCCCTGGTCCATAGCAGCTACTATTGAAGCCTCAATTACCTGGTCCGTATCTTCGGTCCTTTGGGAAAGGACTGGATGAACTCCCCAAACTAAGGACAGCCTTCTCATTACTTTGGGGGTAAAGGTGGCAGCTACTATCGAAATATCTGGTCTAAACTTAGAAACCTGCCTGGCCGTTCCTCCCGAAGCTGTAGCTGTTAAAATGGCTCTAGCTCCCAGCTGTTGGGCAATCTTACAAGAAGATCTGGATATAGAGTTGGTGGTGCTAGACTCTGGCCAGCCCTCTCTCTTTTCCATCTTTTCGATAAAATCCTGGGAGTTTTCCGTGTTTATGGCAATCTTTACCATGGTCTCTACCGATTCTAGGGGATACTTTCCGACAGCTGTCTCTCCAGAAAGCATTACCGCATCAGTTCCGTCTAAGATAGCGTTGGCAATATCTGTTACCTCTGCCCTAGTAGGTCTAGGGTTTAGGGTCATTGACTCTAGCATCTGGGTGGCGGTAATTACAGGCTTAGCCCTAAGGTTACATCTCCTTATTATGTCTTTTTGAACCATAGGCATAAGCTCGGTAGCTATCTCCACACCTAAATCTCCCCTAGCTACCATTATTCCATCAGAGGCTTCGATTATCTCCTCTAGATTTTCAATCCCTTCCTGGTTTTCTATCTTGGAGATAATCCCTATTTCAGAACCTCCATTTTCCTCTAGGACCTTTCTAATTTCTAGAACATCTTCAGCCTTCCTAATAAAGGAAGGAGCTACGAAATCAATGCTATTTTCAATGCCAAATATTATATCATCTACATCCCTTTGAGTCATTGAAGGCAGGTTTATTAATACGGAAGGGACATTGACCCCTTTCTTGTCCTTTAGCTGACCAAAGTTCCTAGCCTGGGTGATAATGTCGGTTCCATCAACCACTTCCTCAACCCAGAGCTCAACTAGGCCGTCATCGATGAGTATCCTATCACCTGGCACCACATCCTCTGCCAATCCCGAGTAGCTAACGGAGACAATATCCTGGTTGCCCAAGATATCTCTGGTGGTTAGGGTAAACTTATCACCAAAGGATAAATCTATTTGACCGCTTTCAAAGTCTCCTAGTCTAATTTCTGGTCCCTTGGTGTCTAGCATTATGGCTACTGGCAAATCCAGTTTCTCTCTGATTTTAGTGATATTATTTATTCTTTCCTGATGCTCCTGGTGGTTGCCGTGGCTCATGTTGAGCCGGCAGACATTCATACCAGCTAGCATCAAGTTCTCCAACATATCTGGGCTTTCTGATGCAGGCCCAATAGTACAAACTATTTTTGTCTTTTTATCCATAGTGCTTCCTTTCATTAGTTATAAGAAATAGCCCACCGAAGTGGGCTTATTTATTAGTAGTCGCCTTCTGTTATTATAGGTGGCGAAACCACGTATCTGTAAAATTCTGCAAAAGCTAAGTTCATGTGGATGGCTAGGTAAAGACCTAGAACTAGAATAGCTAAAACTCCAAAAATTCCTATGGCGGCAACTGCTGTCCTTGAAATCACATCTGACAAGAGGGCGATTGCTATGGTTAAAACTAACATAGCTGCTACAGGTATGACGATATAAGATAGTCCAAGGGTTATAAGCTGCCCCTTGTTGCCTTTCATCCTTACATAAGAATACTTAATAGTATCTACAACCCCTAGTTCTGGTTTATCCTTTAGTATAAATGGAATTTGGCTAAGGGCTAGGCTTAAGTCAATGGACACTATAGCTACAATCAACATGACAATAAACATAAGTATAGATGCTGAGTTTCCTATAGTCCTAAATGCAAGCATTATAATAAGGCCACCTATAAGCTGGGGAAGAGCAAGAACTATCCACCACAAGATATAGGTTATAACATACTTGGGACTTTCCCTATTAAAGGCTGAAAAAATACTCTCTACTTTCATTGGCCTTTGCTCAGTTACTCCTAGAAGACCAAAGGTAAAGCCTAGGCCAAAGAGTAGGGTAATTAGATTAGATAAAAAATAGCCAATCCCTTGTTTAATAAGAACTGGTCCACTGAGGTTGAAGGCAACGAAAATATTCGGAACTCTCCCATCTACTACTGGTTGATCATACATGATATTATCTATTATATTAATATTGCCACCGGGCAGTAAGGCTATTAGAACTCCGGCCACCAGATTTGATATAACTAAGATTAATATCAAACTTACTAATATGGCCCCAAAACTCCCCTTCATATCTCTTTTAGTCATTTGTCGAATCGTTCTGTTGTCCATACTTCCTCCTTAATCTTTTATTCTTTGGCTATGGTAGATTATTACTATATTGATAATTCCCTGGCAACTCTGAACATTTCAATATCTATAGCCTTAGGTGTTTTAAGAGCTTGATCCAAGCCGACCATGTCAATATGATACCCTCGATTCCTAGCAGCTAAACCATTTTCTCCCCTTAGTAAAGATTTTACCGCTTTTGAACCCATTTTTGACGCTAGTATCCTATCGGTGGCAGTAGGGCTGCCACCTCTTTGAACATGGCCTAGAATTGTGACCCTGGTTGACACACCTGTGATTTCCTCAATTTCCTGAGCTAGCTCTTGGGAACAGCCTACTCCCTCTGCCATAATTATTATATGATGGAGTTTACCCCTTTCCACTCCCTGGATTACCCTTTGAAAGACCTCCTCCTTATTATAAGGGAGCTCGGGAACAACAATACTCTCGGCTCCTCCAGCTAGACCAGAGTAAAGGGCCAAATCTCCGCAATCCCTACCCATTACTTCTAAGACATTTCCTCGGCCATGGGAGGATGTAGTGTCTCTTAGCTTAGAGATAGCCTCAACCACAGTCTCTACAGCGGTATCAAAGCCAATAGAGGTATCTGTGTAGCCAATATCGTTGTCTATGGTACAGGGTATTCCCATAACTTTAATACCTAGCTCTTGGAGGGCCTGGGCTCCTTTAAAGCTCCCATCACCACCTAAAACTACTAGCCCATCTATCTTATGTTTCTTTAACATTTCCACAGACCTGGCTTGGCCCTCCTCTGTCTTAAATTCTGGACACCTGGCAGTACCTAGGATGGTACCCCCACGATGAATAATATCCGCAACAGAGGATATGTCCATATCTATAATTTCCCCTGCCATCAAACCCTTATATCCAAATCTTATTCCCTTAACCTTAATACCTTCGTATACACAAGTCCTTACCACAGCTCTAATACCCGCATTCATGCCTGGAGCATCGCCGCCGCTGGTGAGAATTCCAATGTTTTTCATACTTCCTCCTTATTGGATTATTACATTTTCTGATCCAAATCTATTTTTCAAAGCCTCTAGAAGCTCAGAATTTTGATAATCTATACTGTACCTTTGATTTACCCTCTGGGCCTGGCCATTATCTGAAAAGTAGATAACCGCTGAGCCTGGTCCTGGATATTTTGACAGGGTTTGGAGTATCTCTTCCATCAGCTCTTGGTCTCTTTTTCCTATCCTAATGTAGAGGGTCTTTACATTTTCCCTAGCCAACCTAAGATTGTCTACGGTTATCTGAGGGCTGTCTTCGTCTCTCAAGGATAGCTTGCCATTAACCATAATAACCTGGTCTAGGGCTAAAAGCTCCTGCTTTTGACTAAAGGTCCTTGGGAAGACCACTAGTTCTAAGGCCCCAAACTCATCCTCTAATGTAACAAAGGACATGGGTTCGCCCTTTCTGGTTAATATATCACGCTTATCTACAACTATTCCAACTACAGTTACTATTTGGCCATCAAAGCGCCTGCTAAGCTCTCTATCTTCCAGCTCTTCTAGCATAGAGGTTTTAAAGCTTGCATATCTTTCGATGGCTTCAGAGTATTCCTTGAGAGGGTGGCCACTGATATATAGGCCGGTCAGTTCTTTCTCCATCTGAAGTAGGTGTTTTTCACTAAACTCTGGCACAGTCATCTCGGGTCTAACCTGATCCTGGTCTGTACCTTCATCTAATAAAAACATCTGGCCTTGGATATTTCTCTTGGAGTCTCCTACCACCGAGTCGATGGTCCTTTCAAACATAGATATTAAAGTTGCTCTATTGACCCCGGTGTCGGAAAAGGCCCCAGTCCGAATTAAGGATTCAACAGCTCTTTTACTTATTGCGCTGTCTTCCCTAACTAACCTTTCAACGAAGTCGGTAAAGCCCGAAAAGTCTCCTCCTTTTTCCCTGGCCTTGACTATTGAGGCGACAAACTTGCCTCCTACGTGCTTAATAGCCTCTAGGCCAAAGCGAATCTTTCCCTGGTCGACGGAAAATTTCCTGTAGGATCTATTAACGCTTGGGGGCAATATTTCCAAGCCTATTCGCTGGCACTCTTGGATATAGATAGAAATCTTTCCAGACTGATCCATTACCGATGACATAAGACTAGCCATATATTCAGCTGGATAGTGGGCTTTAAGCCAAGCTGTCTGCATGGCCACATAGGCATAGGCTGCTGAGTGGGATTTATTAAAGGCGTATTTAGCAAACTCTACCATCAAGTCAAAAATCTTGTTGGCCGATGCCTCGTCTACTCCTCGGCGTAAACAGCCCTCCACTACTACCTTGCCCCTCTCATCTTCTTCTCCATAGACGAAAATTCGCCTATTTTTCTCCATGGTTTCCATATCCATCTTGCCCATAGCCCTTCTCAAGATATCAGCACCACCAAGGGTGTAGCCAGCCAGACTTTGAACTATTTGCATAACCTGTTCCTGGTAGACTATAACCCCATAGGTAACATCTAGAATTGGCTCTAGCATAGGGTGGATATAATGGATTGTCTGGGGATTGTGCCTGCCCTCAACATATCTGGGGATTTCATCCATTGGCCCAGGTCTGTAGAGGGAGTTGGCAGCGATTAGGTCGTCAAAGACCGAAGGCCTAAGCTTTCTTAAGAAGTCTCTCATACCGCTGGACTCAAACTGAAAAATCCCTAGGGTATCGGCCTTGTTAAAGACTTCCATAGATAAGGGATCATTGAAATCTATGGCATCTATGTCGATTTCCTTGCCGTAATTATACTTGATTAGCTTTAGGGTATCGTCGATAACTGTAAGGGTTCTCAGGCCAAGGAAGTCCATCTTCAAAAGGCCTAGTTCTTCTAGTTCAATCATATTGTACTGGGTGGTTATTACGTCCTTGTTCCTGGACAAGGGTACATAGTCGGTAACTGGCTCTTCGGTGATAACTACTCCAGCAGCGTGAGTAGATGTATGCCTAGGCATTTCCTCTAGAGCCAAGGCCGTATCAATAAGCCTTCTGGCTGTAGGAGAATTATCATACTCGCTTTTCAAATCGGAGGAAATCTCTAAAGCCTTGTTGATAGTCATGCCTAGGTCTGTAGGCACCATCTTAGCTATCTTATCTGTAGCTGCATAGGGCACGTCCATAACACGGCCTACGTCTCTGATAGCTCCTCTAGCTTGAAGAGTTCCAAAGGTTACTATTTGGGCTACGTTAGCCTCACCATATTTTTTAATAACGTAGTCGATTACCTCGTCTCTTCGCTCATAGCAAAAATCTATATCTATATCAGGCATCGATATTCTCTCTGGATTTAAAAACCTTTCAAAAAGCAGGTCGTACTTGAGAGGGTCAATATTTGTTATGCCTAAGGCATAGGAAATAAGCGAGCCAGCCGCCGAGCCCCTCCCTGGTCCAACAGGTATATCCTGGCTCCTGGCGTAGCGAATAAAGTCCCAAACTATTAGAAAATAATCTACATAACCCATGTTTTTAATGGTGTTTAGCTCTAGCTCTGCCCTCTCCCTAATTTCATCGGTTAGATCATAGTGATCCTCTAAACCTTGGTAGGTTAAATCCCTTAGGTATTGACTATTGCTATAACCTTCTGGAGCCTCAAAGTGAGGTAGGTGGAGCTGGCCAAACTCTAGTTGGACCGAACACCGATCTCCAATTATATTAGTGTTTTCTATTACTTGGGTGTCAACGGGAAAGAGCTCTTCCATCTCCTCTCTAGAGGTCAGGTGGAAGTTATCCGACGGAAACCTCATCCTATCTTCTTCGTCCAGGGTTTTGCCAGTTTGGATACACAAAAGGACATCGTGAACTTTTGAGTCCTCCCTCTCTACATAGTGGGCATCATTGGTGACTATCAATGGAAGCCCTGTCTCTTGGGATATTTCCCTCATCATCCGATTTACCAAGAGCTGGTCTTCCATACCGTGGTCCTGCATCTCTAGGTAGAAATTATCCTTACCAAAGATAGCCTCATACTTAAGGGCTGTAGACCTGGCCTTATCATAGTCTCCCCTGAGAATTTCCTGAGACACTTGGCCTCCCAGGCAAGCAGAAGTGGCTATTATACCTTCTGAATATTTTTTTAATATCTCATCGTCAACTCTAGGCCTGTAATAGTAACCATTTACATAGCCTTCAGAGACGATTTTTATTAGATTGTGGTAGCCCACGTTGTTCTCAGCCAGAAGGATCATGTGATAGGCTTCTCTGTCCTGGGTCCTTTCCCTATAGTCTCCTTCAGTATGGTAAATTTCACAACCGATAATAGGATTTATACCAGCCTTCATACAGGCCTTGTAAAAATGCACCACTCCAAACATAGAGCCATGGTCGGTAATGGCCAGGGACTTCATCCCTAGCTCAGCCGCCTTGGCCACCAATCTATCTACTCTAGCATAGCCATCTAGGAGAGAGTATTCGGTGTGGACATGTAAATGGGTAAAATTAGTCATAGAATCACTCCTAAGCTTATTTTATCATATATTTGAACCGGTTGAACTTCCGTGATAATATATAAAAAAATGAAAAAGAGGTTTGCTATGATAAAAAAATTTACTATCGTTACCAATAATCCCATGGTCTACAATAATTATAAGGATAGATACCAAGTCGATTTCAACGAGGACTGGACCTATAGAAATATCCTAGAAGAAATTCTAAGGCTGGTCCATAAAGGATATATCGTTGAGACTCATCCCCTTTCAGGTTCAGTAAAGCCTAACGAAACCCCTTACAAGACAGTAATGCTTTCACAGCCTAAGGGTGAGAAAGAGACCCATATGGATTCTCTACTTATATGTGAAGACGCCTTAGAAGTCCACGACACTCTTCAAGGAAATAAGAGAACTCCTGACTGGAAGGATTTTGTTATGGAGGACTTCCAAACTATTGATTATGAGCTTATTAAAAATGTAATAAATAAACTTATGTAAAACAAAAGACCTACACAAAGTGTAGGTCTTTTTTCTTGTTTTTAAGCTAGGGCAATCTCTCTCATAAGCCTTAATGTGTTCTCTAGGCCCTTTACATGGGTCCTCTCATAACTGTGAGAAGAAGCTACTCCAGGCCCAATTAAACCTACCCTAATATCGTGGCCAGCCCTAAGGGCGGCTGATCCGTCAGATCCATAGTAGGGATAGATGTCCACAACATAGTCTAAGTTAGCTTTTTCTGCCAGCTGAATTATTTCCTCTTTTAAATCATAGTCATAGGCCCCAGTTGAATCCATGGCACAGATGGTTACCTTATCCTCTCTAGAGTTCTGGCCTGGGTCTACCGCCGCCATATCGACGGCAATCAAGTCCACGGTGCCTTCAGGCAGGATAGAAGCCCCATGGCCTACTTCCTCATAGTTAGAAAAGTAAAATTTCAAAGTCTTCTCTGGTCTAATGTCTTTATCGACTAATTCTTTGATTAGAGCTAAAAGGCAGGCTACGCCAGCCTTATCGTCAATATGCCTAGACTTTACAAAGCCTTTTTCCGTCAAACAATATCTAGGGTCGATTGAAATAAAGTCTCCCACCTCAATCCCTAGTTCCCTTACCTCCTCTTGACTATAGGCAAACTCATCTAGTCGAATAGTTAGATTTTCCTGGCTCCTTTCAGCCTTTTCCACTTCATCTGGGTGGCAATGGACTGAGGATTTATTTAGAACTATAGTTCCTTCATATGTTTTTCCAGCCCTTGTGTGGACTAGAACATTCTCCCTCTCAACACTAGTATAGGGATAGCCTCCTACTTGAACAAACTCTAACCTACCATCGGCCTGGATATCTTTAACCATAGCTCCTAGGGTGTCTACATGAGCAGCAAAGGTCAGCACTCTATCAGTTTTACCCTTTATGGTTACCATCAATGATCCCTTGTGGCTGTAATGAGCTTTAAGGCCTAGCTCTTCTAGTGATTGATTTACATATGCCAAGGCCCGTTGGCTAAAGCCTGTTGGACTGGGAATGGAAATCAGTCCTTCTAGAACCTTTAGCAGATAATCCATTTTATCTCTCCTCTTCTAGATATTGCGAACATTGTAACACTAACTTACTCTGCTGTAAATACTTTAACAAAAACCAAGGTAGCATTTTGTTAGGGGCGCGTTATAAGGTATAATTAGATAAGTTCAGTTAGGAGGGATAAATATGGAAGAGATTTCCGCAGGTGGAGTAGTTTTTAATGACGGTAATATCCTAACTTTAAAAAAATTTCGAGGTGACTGGGTTTTACCCAAGGGAAGAATGGAACAAGGGGAAACTTTTGAAGACACAGCCCTAAGGGAAGTTTTTGAGGAGGCCGGTATAGAAGGCCAAGTCCTAGACTATATAGGTTATTTAAAATACAACTACCAAAGGGCCAACGGCTTGAGGATTAGCAAGACTGTTCATTTTTATCTCATGGAGGCAATAGGCTCTTTACAGACCAAGCCCCTTAGAAAAGAAGGATTTTGCAAGGCTAGCTTTATTGATCCTGAGTTGGCAGTAGAAAAGCTTAAGCATGGAGCAGAAAAAAACATGGTCCTTAAGGCCATGGAAATTTACCAGGAGGACTAATGTCTTTTTCAGTTGAAACTAAGAGGCAGTTGGCTAGCTTAGAGCTAGGTAATAAGAAACAGGAAACTGCTGAGATAATGGCTTATACCAGAACTTTGGCTACCGTTTCTATCGGCTACAGAGATGAGATAAAGATTTCTATGGCTAGCGAGTCCTCTGCAGTAACCAGAAGGATTTACAAGATTATCAAGGATCTCTACGGCTATGAGGCTAAGATAAGCGTAGTGAAAAATAGCCAGCTAAGGCAGAAGAATTTATATAAGCTTTTAGTTGAGGATGAGATGATAGTTAGGTTTATCCTAGAGGACTCAGGCTATCAGGTAGAGATGGATTTTTCCCTAGACCTGATAAATAGACTTGAACCTAAGGCCTTGGATAGGTTGGCTTCAAAGGCTTTCTTAAGGGGAGCTTTTCTAGGCTCAGGCTACGTTATGGATCCAAAAGACTCCTACCACCTAGAGCTGGTCTTAAACTCAAGGGAAAATGCTGTTTTTGTAGAAGAGGTTTCTAAGAACCTGGGTATTGAAGGTAGGTTTTACAAAAGGCGGGACTCTTATGTCTACTATTTAAAAGATGGTCAAAGTGTGTCAGAATTTTTAGGCCAAATTGGCGCTTCATCGGCCATGTTGACACTAGAGGACACGATGATACTAAAAGACGTTAAGAACCGAGTCAACAGGATTGTTAACGCTGAGACTGCCAACCTAGGTAAGACTGTAAATGCAGCTATGAGACAGACCGAAGCCATAGATAAGATTCAAAAGGAAATAGGCCTAAGTAGCCTACCAGCTAATCTTCAGGAGATTGCCTTGGCCAGGTTAGATAACCCAGATGCTTCACTGAAAGAGCTAGGCGAGAGTTTAAAAAAGCCTCTAGGCAAGTCTGGCGTCAACCACAGGATGAAGAGAATTTTAGAAATCAGTGAAGATTTATAGAAAATCACTGAAATCCTTATTAAAATTAAATAAAGTTATAGGAAAAGGGATGTTGAAAATCTTTAATGATTTTTAACATCCCTTGTTTTTATTCTATCCTAAGTTAATTTAATCCTAGACATTGCTAGGCTTTTAAAGTAAATCTAATAATTCCCTAGTTATTTCATCTGAGTTGTGTTTTACATAGCCATAGCTGGTGTCGAGAAAGTTGCCTAAAATAGGCTGGGTACCTAAATCTATTATCTTCTCCAAATCACCTTGGCTAGGTATAACTGGATGAGAGTTATTCTCATACTTGTATTTAATTTCCAATTCTGCTGGCAGGCTCTGGTTGTTGATAAATATATAATCAATAAAGGATTGGCCACAGTGGTCGACTATGGCTTTAAGATGGTCGTAGGGTGTGAAGTCGTCGGTTTCACCAGGTTGGGTCATTATATTACAAATGTAAATCTTTTTTCCCGGACTTTCGATTACGGCATTTCTCAGATCCTCAACTAAGAGATTAGGCATAACCGATGTGTAAAGACTACCTGGCCCAAGAACTACTAAGTCGGCTTCCATAAGCTCATCGATAGATTCTACCGGTGGCTTAGTCAAAGGTGGCTTAATAAAGACTGACTTTATCCTGCTACCACTTTTTCTCGTTAGAAAGCTAATATTAGACTCTCCTTGGATAATTGAACCATCTTCCAATTCTGCATAAAGGGTGATATTGTCTAAGCTCATTGGCAAAACCTTTCCCCTAAGATTAAGGACCTTTGATGCTGCCTTTAATCCCTTGTCAAAACTTCCGTGGATTTGGCTCAAGGCTGCTAGGAAAAGGTTACCAAAACTCTGCCCAGCAAGGCTACCTGAATCTTGGTCAAAGCGAAAGCGCATAAGCTCTTCCATTTCCTCTTCTGAATTAGACAAGGCCACTAGGCAGGCCCTTATATCTCCTGGAGGCAACATACCTAGATCTTCCCTCAGCATACCTGAACTACCACCATCATCAGCAACAGTGACTATGGCAGTTATATCATCTATATATTTCTTCAAACCGTAGAGTAGGACTGAAGACCCAGTCCCCCCTCCAAGGGTGACTATTTTTTTAGCCATTCCAAAACCTCCTATCTCTATGGGAAATAAAGACCTCTTTTCCTTGGTCTTTAAGTATTCTACCAATCTCTTCCGATATAGCCACTGACCTGTGCATACCCCCAGTACAGCCTATTTCTACTACTAGATTTTTCTTCCCTTCTCTCTCATAGTAGGGCAGGGTAAAGTTTAATAGGTCCAAAAATTTCCCCACAAAACCCGCAGCTTCTTTATGGGAAAAAACATAGTCGGATATTATCTTCTGAGTTCCATTGTAGGGCCTTAGCTCTTCACCGTAGAAGGGATTAGGGATAAAGGGAACATCATAATCTATATCACCATCTAGTAAAATTCCATGTTTAAATCCAAAGGATACGATTGAGATTAGCAGATTTTTTTCAGTCTGATAATCTATGTAGATTTCACTTATCCTGTTTCCGAGCTCTGAAGTCATGGTATGGCTAGTGTCTATTATGTAATTAGACTTAGATCTTATTCCCTTTAGAGCCTCCCTTTCCCTCTGAATCCCATCTAAGATATTGCCCGTCCGATCTAGGGAATGGAGCCTTCTATGTTCTTTAAATCTATCTTACTAAAATTTGATCCTCAGCATCTAGGAAGAGGAGGGAAACTTTAAAATTAGACCTGCGAAGACTGTCCAGGGCTTCACTTAGGTTTTCTAAGAAACCCACTCGCCTAATATCCATACCCAAAGCTAGCCTGTCAATAGGTTCTTCTCACCTATTAGTCAGCTCTACTAGGGACATTATCAATTGGGCCGGTAAATTGTCCAGACAGTAATACCCTGAATCTTCTAAAATGTTTAGAGCGGTGGTCTTTCCTGCCCCGCTCATGCCTGTTACAATTACAATCTTTATAGCAGTCCTTTCATTATCTTAAGATATTGATAATTCTCTCTCTTTCTATACCTGCAGCTAGGGCTGTGTCGATGGCACTAGTCAACTCTCCAACGTGATCAGGCCTATGGGCATCTGAACCTAAGGAGAACATAACGCCCGTATCATAAACTTCTCTAATGGCTTCAAGATTTAGGTGCTTATGATGGGAATTTATTTCCATAGCTGTTCCTTCCTCTACACAGGCCTTGGCCAACCTAGGTAAATCTAGGGGAATCTTGGCCCCTGGATGGGTTAGGACATAAATATCGTTGACCTGAATAGCCTTAATTAAGGCATCGGTGGCTTCTTTCCTTAACTCTTCTGTGAACTTTGGATTGAGCCTAGATAGGGGATTTAAAATATACATATAGTATAGGCTCTTCAAATCCCTGGGTAAAATTCCATAATGGTAGCCCGCATTTACCACATCGAAAAGATGAAGGTAATTGGCCGGCATATCTATTTTGCCCTTAGAATTCATTATATTACACTCCATGCCCATAAGCATTTGGAAACTAGGGTATTTGTCATTGACTGCATCAATTTCTTCCCTTATTTTCTCAAGCTTCCAGGGTCTGGCTCCGTAGAGCCAGTGACTAGTCCCATGATCTGAGAGAACTACCCTTTCTAGGCCCTTGGCTATGGCAGCCTGGGCTATCTCATCTAGGCTTCCTTGGCCATGGCCTGACGAGCTGTACATGCTGTGGACATGGTGGTCTGATAGGACCTTAGTGTCAGCTTTCAATGACTTTTACTTCTGTTTCAAGGTCTACATCGTATTTTTCCTTGATTACCTTTTGAACGTGTTTGATTACCTGGTCTATTTCCTCATAGGAAGATTCTCCTACAGTAACCACAAAGCCACAGTGCTTTTCAGAAACCATGGCATTTCCGACCCTATAGCCTCTAAGACCAGCGTCGCTTATTAGCTTAGATGCATAGTGGCCAGGCGGCCTTTTAAACATAGAACCAGCGCTAGGCAGATCCAGTGGTTGTTTAGAGTTTCTCCTCTCATCTAGGTCTTCAAATTTGGCCCAAATTTCATCGTAGTCGCCAGTTTCTAGAACCAGAGTTGTCTCTAAA
>CAZFXW010000028.1:0-11395 GCA_964523385.1 uncultured Peptoniphilaceae bacterium
ACCTTGGAAAATACTAGCCTTTCCGCTTTCTAACAGTAATATCTTATCTACCACCTGATTTAAGAAATACCTATCATGGCTTACAACCAAAAGAGTCCCTGAGTAGGCTTTAAGTGCTTCTTCTAAAATCTCCTTAGAATCTATATCTAAGTGGTTGGTAGGTTCATCCATTAACAATAAATTTGGCGAAGCCAACATAACCTTTAGTAAATGGAGCCGGCCCTTTTCTCCACCACTGAGCTGGGAAACTTCCTTAAATACATCATCTCCCCTAAATCGAAATGAGCCTAGAATGGTTCTGGCCTCAGTAATTGTTAAATCCTCATCTTCAAGGACCTCTTCAAGAACTGTATTAGAATAATTTAGATTCTCCTGCTCCTGGTCATAGTATCCTTTTGACACATTAGTTCCAAAGCTTATATGACCTGAGCTAGGGCTCTCCTCTCCAGTTACTATCTTCATTAGGGTAGTCTTACCAACTCCATTGCCACCTATTATACCGACCTTATTTCCCTTATAAACTTCAAAGCTTATCCCATCTAATACTTGCTTAGATCCATAGGACTTTGATAGATCAACAGCCTCCATCACTTCCCTTCCGCTCTCAACTGCTGGGGTAAATCTAAGATTAAAGCTGTGATCTTCACCGGTAGGTTTTTCAAGAATTTCCACTCGATCCAGTTGTTTCTGTCTACTTTGGGCTCTTCTAATATTTTTTATGCCTCCCCAGTCCGTAAGCCTCTTTATAATCTCTTCCTGCCTACTTACCTCAGCTTGCTGCTTTTCATAAGCGGCTCTTCTTATCTCCATATCCCTATATCTAGTTTTCATTGACTGGCTATAGTTACCCTTGTAAACCCAGAGTCTTTTCATCTCCATATGAAAGATTTTATTTACTACCTTGTCTAAAAAATATCTGTCATGGGAAATAATAATCACTGTACCTTCAAAGGCAGAAAGAAAAGCCTCTAAATACCTAGTACCCTCCATATCTAGATGATTAGTAGGTTCATCTAGGAGCAAAATATCCGGTTTTTGCAAAAGAAGAGCTGCCAAGTGTAGTCTAGATTTTTGGCCTCCACTTAAAGTAGATACTTTTATACCATACTGGTCTTCATCAAATCCCAAACCTTTTAGAGTCCCTTTAATGGCCGAGTTATAGGAATAACCCCCTCTATTCTGAAATTTTTCTGTAAGTTTAGAGTATTGGTCCATAACAGATTCTAAACTTGGTAGATCTGCCTTATCAGCCATTTCTTGCTCTAGTTCCCTTAATCTATCGATCATTTCTATTACATCAGCAAAAACTTCTAAGCATACGCTATAGACCGTATCTTTTTCTTTAAATCTAGGACTCTGCTCTAAAAAACCCATGGTCAAATCCGAAGATATATTAACTTGACCTGAATCTGGGAATACCTTACCTCCTATAATATTCATTAGGGTAGTTTTACCACAGCCATTGGCTCCGATTAATCCTATCTTGTCCCTGGACTTGACGCTAAATGATACATCCTCAAACAAGATCTCACCCGAGTATTGCTTCATTAAGTTGCTAGCGTTTATAATCACATCTTACTCCTTAACAGAAAAAAACCACCTCCTCTTTGAGGTGGCCTTTATATTATTTTGAACCTGGGTAATCAGCTAAATTATTTATGTAATAAATTAAAGTATAAAGGGACTCGTCTAAGTGAACATTTTCTAAGACAACATCCTCTGGAAGCTCTAAATCTATCGGAGCGAAATTCCATATACCATTAACTCCACCCTCTACTAGGATATCACAGATTTCCTGAGCAACTCCAGCAGGGGTTGTGACTATTCCCAATTGAATATTTTCATCTCTAACAAAATCTCCTAGACCTGCGACATCCCTTACTAGGGTGCCGTTGAAATCCTTGCCTATCAACTCTTGGTCACTATCAAACAACGCAAACTTTTCTGAACGAAAATTTTTATAACCAGTATAGAGAATAAGAGCCTGCCCAATATTTCCTACACCTACAATAACCGTGTTGTATTTCTTATCTAAACCAATTATATGTTCAATGGCTTCAGTAAGCTCTTCAACATTGTAGCCATAGCCTTGCTGGCCAAAGCCCCCAAAGTGATTTAAATCCTGCCTAATCTGAGATGCGGTAAGACCACTTATCTCACTTAGAACTTGTGATGACACCCTGATTATTCCCTTTGAAGCAATACCTTGCAGATATCTATAATACTTTGGTAACCTTTTCACCACAGCAGCTGAAACTCTTTGTTCTTTTTTCATTCCAACCTCCCCCAAAATGAAATCAATGTATACTTTATAGTCAATCTCTTATGGTTTTCTAGATTATTTTATCAAATATAAAGGAAACTATCAACCTTCATAGAAGTATATACCTCAAGATGTTGACAATATAAATACATCACCTACAATGACACTAACTTTCTCTCTTTATGTTAATATTAAACAAGAAGGAGGTTTTATGAAAAACAAATTAACAGAAGGAAACATAACTAGTTCTCTGGTTAAATTCAGCATACCCATGATAGTTGGAAATATCTTTCAGCAAATGTACAACGTAGCTGACACATTGATAGTAGGTAGGACCCTTGGTCCACAGGCCTTATCAGCAGTAGGGTCCTCCTTTACTCTTATGACACTGATAACCAGTATTATAATAGGATTTTGCCTAGGTTCTTCAGTTGTATTTGCAAGATTTTATGGAGCTAGGGATTATGAAAGGTTGAAAATTAGCATCTTTAATGGATTTTTCTTTATCCTAATAATAGCAATAATTATTAACCTCATATCCTACCTGCTCCTAAACAATATTATAGTATGGATAAAAATCCCACCTCAAGCGGTGGACATGACAAGACAGTACTTATCCAGGATATTAATAGGTATTATATTCGTTTATATATACAACTTTGCATCAGCTCTCTTAAGGGCCATGGGCAATACCCTTGTACCCCTGATTTTTTTAATAATTGCTGCACTAACCAATATAATTCTTGACATAGTATTTATAACCCAGTTCCATATGGGTGTAAAAGGAGCTGCATGGGCGACAGTAGTCTCCCAAGCTCTGTCGGCGACCTTGGTCCTAGGATACTTTTTACTTAGGGCTAGGCACCTACTACCATCAAGGATACACTGGAAATTTAATAAATCCATATTAAACTTAATAGCCAACAATTCTATTTTGACAGCTATCCAACAGTCGATAATGAACCTAGGTATCTTGATGGTTCAAGGACTTATCAACTCCTTTGGTCTAGCGGTTAGCGCCGCATATGCAGCTGCATCTAAGGTTGAAATGATATCCTATATGCCTTCTCAGGAAATAGGAAACGCTCTATCTACTTTCGTGGCTCAGAATTTTGGAGCTAGAAAAAAAGACCGGATTTTTGAAGGCTTAAAAGTAGCCCTAATTTTATCCCTAGCCTTATCTATTATATCTTCAATAGCTATTTACATCTTCGCTGGAGACTTTATGGAAATTTTTATAGCTGGTGGAGAAGGAGAGATCGTTAATATTGGTATAGTCTATCTACGAACAGTCGGAATGTTCTATACTGGAATAGCCATTCTATTTATCTGGTATGGATACTTTAGAGGCCTTTCCCAAGCTAGGATTTCAGTCCTCTTAACTATTACTTCCTTAGGTCTAAGAGTTTTACTAGCCCATGTTCTAACTACTACAAGATTAGGTATTATGGGAGTTTGGATTTCTATTCCCCTTGGCTGGTATATAGCCGACCTAATAGGACTGGTCTTCTACAGAATAACAAGAAAAAGCCGGGATATTATCGACTTTTTATGAGCTTAAATTTGAACTTTTTGAACTTTCATATATAATTTGTCCTAGACTAATATGAATTGAGGGATATTTTGACAAAAAATTTAGTTATAGTCGAGTCTCCAACCAAGGCTAAGACCATCAGTCGGTTCCTTGGTAAGGACTACAAGGTTGTTGCTACTGTTGGACACTTGAGAGATCTACCTAAAAGCAGACTAGGTGTTGACATAGAAAATAACTTTGAACCCGATTATATTAACGTAAGGGGGCGAGCCCCAACTATAAATGAATTAAAGAAGGACGCTAAGAATGCAGATAAGGTTCTTCTAGCAACAGACCCTGATCGTGAGGGAGAAGCTATCTCCTGGCACTTGTCATTTTTACTTGACTTAGACCTTAACGATAAAAATAGGGTAGAATTTACAGAAATTACTAAAGATAGCGTTAAAGAGGCCATCCTACACCCAAGGAAGATTGATATGGATCTAGTAGATTCCCAACAGGCTAGGAGAATCTTAGATAGAATCGTAGGTTACAAGTTATCTCCCCTACTATGGAAAAGAATAAAGAACGGCCTTTCAGCTGGTAGAGTTCAATCGGTAGCCTTGAGATTAATTTGTGAAAGAGAAGAGGAAATAGATGCTTTTGTTCCTCAAGAATACTGGAGTATTACGGCGGACCATAGAGCCGATAATATTGACTTCAGTTCTCAATATTTTGCCAATTATATTGAGGGCAAAGAAGTTAATAATGAGCGAATCACTAGCAAAAAAGAGGCTGATGAAATACTAGCATCTTTAAACAAAAAAGAATTTAAAATAAAATCTATAAACAGGAGAAAGAGAAGGAGAAACCCATCTCCACCTTATACAACATCTACTCTTCAGCAAGATGGAAGTAATAGGCTAGGATTTTCAACCTCTAAGACTATGTCTCTTGCCCAACAGCTATATGAAGGTGTAAACCTCGGAGATCAAGGAACTGTAGGCCTCATTTCCTATATGAGGACCGACTCTACTAGACTTTCACCAGTGATTATAGAAGAAGCGAAAACCTATATTAACAATGGTTTTGGTGACCAATATTTTAAGGCTAGATCCTTTTCAAAATCAAAGGAAGGTAGCCAGGATGCCCATGAGGCAGTTAGGCCAACGTCAATACTCAGAAGTCCGGTCAAGGTAAAGGACTACTTGTCTGGAGACCTCTTTAAACTCTATGAATTAATTTGGAAGAGGACCGTAGCCTCCCAGATGGCCCAAGCTATATACGAGGTAACTACAATTAAAATGATAGACAATGAGAGACTCTTTAGGTCTACAGGAAATACTATGGAATTTGATGGTTTTATGAGACTTTGGCCAACTAAGGAAAAGGAAGCCCTTCTTCCAAAACTCAACAAAGATGATCTTGTGCCAATTAATAAAATAGAAAAAAACCAACACTTTACCAAACCACCAGCCAGGTACACAGAAGCTTCATTGGTTAAAACCTTAGAAGAAGAAGGTATTGGTAGGCCTTCTACTTACTCAACTATTATTAGAAATATCTTGTCCAGATCCTACGTTAGGCAAGAAAGTAGGGCCTTTTACCCTACCGAAGTTGGAATCAAGGTCAACGATTACTTGGTTAAGCACTTTGACAATATAGTTAATGTAGAATTTACTAGAATCATGGAAAACAACTTAGACCACATAGTAGATGAGGAAGCTAGCTGGCAAGATGTTGTAGGTAAATTCTATACAAGCTTTGAGGGTTCCCTTGATAAGGCCAAGGAAGATTCTACTGACTATAAAATCAAAGATCGAGTCCTTGACGAAAAATGTCCAGAATGTGGTAAAAACCTTCTTGAAAAGCACGGCAGAAATGGAAAGTTTATTGGATGTTCAGGTTTTCCTGATTGTAAGTTTACTAAGAGTATTGTAGTCAGCACTGGTGTTGCTTGTCCTAGATGTGAAAGCGACATTGTAGAAAAAGTAACTAAAAGAGGCAGGCCCTTCTACGGATGCTCTGCCTACCCAGATTGTGACTATGCTTCTTGGAATAAACCCACTGGGGAAAGGTGCCCAGACTGTGATGACCTCTTAACCAGACGAAAAAATAGACATGGCGACTTTATAGTTTGTAACAATGAGGATTGTGACTACGAAAGACCCTTTGAAAAAGAAGTAAAGAAAAAATAAAAAAAGGCTGTGATTCAACCACTAATGGGTTGGCCACAGCCTTTTTTCTATTTTTCTAATCATAGGATACTAGGGATCTTATCTTATAACCCTTGTTTTTTTTCCTTCCCTTTAGGCTCTTGAGTTCAATTAAAAACTCCATAGATACAACCTCTGCACCTAAACTTTCTAGGAGCTTGGCGGTAGCATTTATCGTCCCCCCTGTAGCCAGTAAATCGTCTACAATAACTACCCTAGAACCAGGTTCAATGGCACCTTCTTGAATTTCCAAAGAATCTACCCCATATTCTAACTCATAGCTATAGCTTAATATTTGTCCAGGCAACTTACCAGATTTTCTGACAGGTACAAAGCCTATACCCAAGCCATAGGCGACAGGAGCACCAAAGAGAAAACCTCTGGCTTCAGGTCCTACGACATAGTCGACCCTTTCCACTCTTATATTTTCAATTAGCTCGTCTACAGCAGCCTTAAAGATTTCACCCTTTTTGACCAAGGAATTAATATCTTTAAAACTTACATTTTCACGGGGATAACTTTCTATAATATCAATATAATCCTTAAAATCCACCTTGTCCTCCTAGAATTGATACAAAAAAAGGGCCTAAAAGGCCCTACTATGGCGGGAGTACGTAAGAATCGAACTTACCCAAGGAGCTCTGAACCCCTCGTGCTGGTTTTGAAGACCAGAGAGCCCACCAGGACTCATCTACCCCCATAAAGCTTCGCTAAGGCGAAGCTAATACATTATACAATCCTTTTGTAGATAAATCAAGTTATTCGTCAGTTAATTCTTTTCCGAAGTAATAGCCTTCGCCCCACTTAGTCTGGATATAAGCTTCTTCTTCCCTTTCTCTTTCGATTTTTTCCCTTAACCTTCTAATATGAACATCTACGGTTCTCAAGTGACCTTCATAGTTTTCATCCCAAACTTTCTCAGCCAACTCTTCCCTGGTCATGATAATACCGGGATTCATGGCTAAAATATAGAGAAAATCAAACTCCTTGCCAGTAAGATCTATTTCCTTGCCCTTTAATTTAACCTTCCTACCAACAATATTAAATTCAAAATCGCCTGACTTTATGGTCTGATAATCACCACCTGTAGTAGCTATACCAGATTCTCCCACTCTCCTAATCAGTGCCCTAATTCTAGCCTTCAGCTCTAAGATATTAAAAGGTCTGACTATATAGTCATCACAACCGTACTCTAGAGCAAGAATTTTTTGAATATCTTCACTGACTGTAGTTACAACTATTGTAGGAACATCCTTGATTTCATTCATTTGCTTTTTTAGATCCAGACCTGTACCATCGTCATAATTCATATCGATGATAGCCAAATTAAAATCCCTATCTTCAAGAATTTTAAGTGTATCTTCAATAGTCTTGGTCCTGGTAATATTGTAATCTTCAGTTTCAAAGCTATAGATTAACTCAGTAGAGTAATCATCATCTTTATAAGCTAATAATATTTCTAAATTCATAATAACGCCTATGCTAAAGTTCGGCTCTTCTCATCTCTTTTAGTAAGACCTTTAGAGTCCATGTACTCTAAAATCGCCAAGGCTACCCTTCTATTGGTGTATAAAAGGTCTCTTGCATCAGCCAGGCTAATCTCACCATTATTCTTTAAATAATCAACTATTTTGTTAACTGACACCTTTAGTTCATCATCCAATAGATAAACGTCTGATGATGCTCTTGTTATTATACCACTGCTGTTTAAAGAATTAAAGACTTCACGTATTTCTTCTTTTGGATATTTACTGTTAGCAAATATCTCCTCAGTCCTAGGTGTGGCTAAATTTTCTGACTTATAGCTACTAACAATCTTATCTCTAATTTCCTCTTGTTGGCTAGTAAAACTAGGGCTAAAATCTTCAATAGCTAAATACTGCATCCTATCTTCTATTGATCCCTCTTGGCAGATAAGGTCAATAAAAAGCTCTCCCACTCGTTTAGGAGCCTTTTTAAAGTACTTCACCCTCAACTCTTCCTTGCTCATACCGTACCTCAATGGGTACTTTTTATGGTACAATCTTATCTCTTCTTCTAACTTATTAACCAACTCATCTAAGAAGCTTTTGTGCACAAAGTACAAATCGCCAGTTAGGCTAATTACAATAATTTTACCTTCTTCTTCTAAAGCTTCTACTTCTCTTTGTATGCTCTCAGCCTTCTGACCCCTGTACTTAGCTAGCTGAGACAGGCTTGGAAAATCATCAGATCTCTCAATAATAACCGCCTCTGTAACGTCTTTTGAATCATCTGAGCTCATAAGCTCAAGGGTTACAAGATTATCTTCATCAAACCTCTTTCTAACCTTAGGATTAGCATCTAGAAGATGACCACCACCTATGGTGATCATAGGAGAAAAAAGCCTAAGAATAAATTTATCTCCTCTTCGACAGCTAATCTTTTCTTCTAATCTCAGCTGAACAAGAGCGGTTTCTTTAGGTTCTAGTAAGTCTCTATCAAGCAATACTAGCCTACAAAAAACTTCCTCAGTACCAATATAGAGTCTTAGCCTAGTTCTGTTGTCTAAAGGGAATTCATTGTCTAGAGCATGAATTTCCACATCAATAATATCTGTTGGCTCCATTGAACCAGGTGGAGCTATCATTACACCCCTACTGGCTTCTTCAGTAGTGACGTCAGCTAGGTTAAGGGCAACTCTTTGTCCTTTATAAGCCTTCTTAACATCTTGGTCGTGGACCTGTATACTCCTAATTCTAGCAATTTTGTCCATAGGGTAAAGCTGTACCTCTTCCCCTACTTCTAAAATACCTGAGAGCAGAGTTCCTGTTACAACAGTACCAAAACCCGATATTGAAAAAGACCTATCTACTGCTAGCCTTGGAAGATCTCCCCTTGGATCTTCTTCCTCGATTCCTTCGATAATCTTATCAATTTCTTCCTTAACTTGTTCTATACCTATACCCTCAGTAGAACTTACTGGAATTACTGGTTTACCTTCCAAGAAAGTACCAGCCACACCTTCTTTAACGTCTTCTTCCACCAATTCTAACCATTCAGGATCAACCATGTCGGTCTTAGTAAGTGCTATAAATCCATTTTCAATACCAAGTAAATCCATAATATGGAGATGTTCTACTGATTGGGGCATAAGCCCTTCGTCGGCAGCCACCACAAGGATGACTACGTCCATGCCGACAACTCCTGCTAACATATTTCTAATAAATCTCTCATGGCCTGGTACGTCGATTATACCTGCCCTAACTCCACTAGGGAGATCAAAGTAGGTAAATCCTAAATCAATAGATATACCTCTTTTCTTTTCTTCCTCTAATCGGTCAGTTTCTACACCAGTTAGGGCCTTGATTAAAGTTGTTTTTCCATGGTCAATATGGCCTGCAGTACCGACTATAATATTTTTCATCGATTATCACTTCCAATAGCTTTGATTATTATCTCAAACTCATCTTCGACTAAGGTTCTAGCATCAAGGTGATACTTACCATCAAATAACCTTCCGATAATAGGAACTTCATTAAACCTCAGAACTTTTTCAATCTGGGCTGCACTTAAATCTTCACATTCAAGAGAAATTCCATAGGACTTAATCTTTTCCATAGGCAATGAGCCTCCACCAACCTCTGACTCCATCTGGACAAGCTCAGCCATATAGTTAGTACTTTTATTTACTAGATTAAGGAGTTTCTCTGCTCTAGCCTTCACTGAAGTTTTCTCTTCAGTCAACATCCTTACCACTGGAATCTTTTCCCTAGCAATTTTCTCATCATAGTAGTACCTAAATACTTTTTCCAAGGCTGCAATTGTAAACTTATCTACTCTTAATGCTCTCGTAAGTTGGTTGGCCTTTAACTTATTAATAACCTCCTTAGTGCCCAGGATAATACCCGCCTGGGCTCCTCCAAGGAGCTTGTCGCCACTAAAAGAAACTACGTCAACTCCACTGGCCACTGAATCTTGAACGGTTGGTTCATAGGACAAACCATACTTAGACAAGTCAATCAAAACTCCTGATCCTAAATCTTCTATGATGTAGATATCTTTTTCTCTCTTTAAATCTAATAACTCTTCAGCCGTCACGCCGTCAGTAAAGCCCATTACCTTATAGTTACTAGTATGAACCTTTAAAATAGCTGAAGTATTTTCTGTAATTGCGTTCTCATAATCTCTAAGGTGAGTTTTATTTGTAGTTCCAACCTCTACTAGACTAGCACCCGACTCTACACATACATCTGGAATCCTAAATGAGCCTCCTATTTCTATTAGTTCACCCCTTGAAGTAATAACCTCCTTGCCTTTAGCTAAAGTTGATAAAATCAACATAACCGCTGCCGCATTGTTATTTACAACCATAGAGCTTTCAGCTCCAGTGACATCTTGAATTACCTGATTTAGATGAGAGTATCTTTCTCCCCTCTCTCCTTCTTCTAAATCGTACTCTAGATTAGAATATCCACAGGTTACATCTCTAATGTGGTCTAGGATTTCTTCAGTTAGAGGAGCTCTGCCTAGGTTAGTATGCAGGACTACCCCTGTTCCATTGACAACTTTTCTTAGGTGAGAACGCTGCTTTTCTTCTAATGCAGCTTCTACCGAGAATCCTATTTCCCCCACCTTTGCTAAAAGGTCTTCCCTTTGTATGCCAGCTCCAATATCTACCCTTAAATCATCCAGGACTTTTCTAATAGCTCGGACTACTAGGTCCCTAGAATATACACTGATTAACGCTTCTACCTTTTCATCTTCCAAAAGCTCATCTACCTTTGGAAGTTCCCTATATAGAGATTCCATTTTTTCACCTACTCAACAATAATACTGTATTTTTCCTTATCCTTAACTCTACCAATAACGGCATAGTCTAAGGGGGACCCATCTAGCTTATTTAGTAATTTCTCTCCTTCTTCTTCAGGCAAACTAAAAATCAAGCCACCAGAAGTTTGAGGATCAAATAATATATCCACCATAGTATCGTCATCTACTTTAAATAGGACTTCTTCCCCTACATAGGCCCTATTAGCATAGGCTCCTTCAGGGACTAGGCCCATTGCAGCGAAATCATAAGCTCCTTGTATTATAGGAACTCGGCTACTATCGACTACAACTGTTTTATCTGACCCTTGAGCCATCTCATATAGATGACCTAATAGACCAAAGCCTGTAACGTCTGTACAAGCATTTATTTCAAGTCCTAGGCCAGCCCTATAGCCAAAGGCATTAAGGGTCTCCATAGACAGAACACAGTCTTTGTAGGCAGAATCTTCCTCATCGACAGCTTCCCCTTTAAGAGCAGTGTTTAAGATCCCAACACCAATAGGCTTAGTTAGAATCAACAAATCACCAGTCTGTAAATTATCGTTTACCCAGATTCTATCCGGATGAATAATAGAAGAGGCGGAAAGTCCAAACTTTGGTTCATCGTCTTGG
>CAZFXW010000028.1:11405-16388 GCA_964523385.1 uncultured Peptoniphilaceae bacterium
CTCCAACCACTAGGCATCCAGCTTCTATACACTTGTCAGCTCCACCTCTTAGAATCTCCTCTAAAACCGATGGCTCCAGACAGTTGGGAAAGCATACAATATTCATCGCCCATTTAGGCTCAGCTCCCATAGCATAAACATCAGAAAGGGAGTTAGCCGCCGCAATTTTTCCAAAAGTATAAGGATCATCCACTATCGGCGTAAAAAAATCCAAAGTTTGGACTAGTGCCATATCATCATTTAATTTATAAACAGCTGCATCATCTGTACTCTCTACTCCTACCAGGAGATTAGGGTCCTCAACCTTTGGCAGGCTTGTTAAGACCTGCGATAAAATTTCTGGACCCACCTTAGCTGCTCAGCCTGATGTTTTCGCATAACTAGTAAGCTTAATCTTTTCCATACTACCTCACTTCACATATATAAGTTCTTCCATACTTTGAAAAGTCTTATCCCCTATCCCTGGTACATTTTTAATATCTTCAGGGACCGTAAAAGGAGAACTTTCTCTATAGTCAATAATTTTATCAGCAGTTTTTTCTCCAACTCCAGGTAAGGTCATCAACTCAAGTTTGCTTGCAGAATTTAACTCAACCTTACCATCATTTTTGCCAGCAGATTGAATCTGGATCTCCTCAGAAATTTCCTGCCCTATTGTTGGAATTACAATCTTCATCTCATCTTCCAACCTCATTGCTAGATTTATTCTGCTAACATCTGCAGAGGCCGTAAGATTTCCCGCTCTTTCAACTAAATCTGATAGCCTTTCCCCTGGCTTACAATAATAAACCCCAGGAGAATGAACCTCACCAATAATATGAACTCCTATATCTTCCTGAACTTCTGTTGAGACCTTATCCTCTTCAGGTAGATCAGCTAGCTCTTGAATTTGAAAATCATTGCCCCTTGAATTAAGGATTGCCATTCCACCTAATACAATGATTGCAACTAGCAGGAGAATTTTTTCAGAGTACTTTTCCCAGTTCATCTGAACCTCCACTAAATATTAAGTTTGATAAACAATTATATCACAAAAGCCAAGAGCTTGTAATAAAAAAACCCCTATCTAGATAGGGGTTTGGATTACTTTACTTGTGCTACTGCTTCTATTTCGATAATAGCTTTTTTCGGTAGTTTTGCAACCTCTACCAAAGATCTGGCAGGTGCATGGTCTCCAAAAAACGCAGCATATGTATCGTTAATTGCAGAAAAATCATCAATGTCATCTACAAAAACCGTTACCTTTACAATCGAATCTAAGCTTCCACCACCAGCTTCAACAATAGCTAGTACATTTTCCAAGCAAGCCTTAGTAGCCTTGTCAATAGAACTAGAAATCTGCTCTCCTGTTTCCATGTCAATTGGAAGTTGACCAGATGTATAGATAAATCCATCCACCTTAATACCTTGACTATATGGTCCTATAGCAGCCGGTGCCTTTTCTGTTTTAATGAACTCCATTCTTCCACAACCTTTCTAAATCATAATATTCTCTATTTTCTTCAGTAAAAATATGAACAATCACATCACCATAATCTAGGAGAATCCATCCTCCTTCTCTATAGCCTTCCTTACCTAGGATTTCTATACCCTCTTCTTCAAGAGCCTCCTCAATACCATTAGCTATGGCCCTAGTTTGAGTGACTGTACCGCCGCTGGCAATTACAAAGTAATCGGCGATAGCTGAATCTGGATCTATCTTTAAGGAGACTATATCTCTGGCCTTTTTATCCTCACAAGCCTCAATTATCTTTTCAACCTTCGTCAATTTACACCTTCTTATTAAAATATTTCAATGCACTGTAGCTTAAAGGGTGAACCTTCCTCCCTTTTTTCTTGAGTCTCTTTCTCGTTTTAGCTAAAGAAAAATGCATAGCCCTATCTAAATCTTCCTTAGCCATCTTATAAAGGAGTGGTCGGTTTTTATAATTCCGTCCCGGCTCTAATCCGTCTGCCAAGTAAACTATCTTTTCCTCATCAGTCATCTTCGGTCTCCCAGTGGTGTGATAGGTAACTGCATCTAAGATTACCTGTTCATCAATACCAAAGACATCCTGACAAACTTTTCTCGCTAAAAAAGCATGGACTACCTGGGGAAAGTCCTCTAGGCAATTAGAATCAATTATATCAGAAAGATCATAGACCTTCAATAATTCTTCTTCTCTGTTTTTTGCGCAATCATGGAGTAAGCTAGCCTTCTTTACCACTGCTCTATCAGCTCCATGAATTACAGCTAAGTCATCTGCAACCTGGGCTACCCTTAGGGAGTGTTTATATCTACCTTTTTTTAAGTGTTCCTTTATGTATTTCTTTATTTCCCTATTAGACTTCATACAGAGCCCTTTTCACAATAAAATCTTTTACTTTGGAAGGCACTAAGAAATCTATAGGTGCTTTTCTAGCCCTTCTCAATCTTACCTCTGTAGACGATATTTCAATAAGGGGTATTTCCACTAAATGAATACCTTTAGCCCAGCTAAAACTGGCTATTAAATCTTCTAACCTTCCTTTTTCCTCTGTAAGCCTATCCACAACGATAATTTCAAAGTCACTTAGTAAATCTTTATATCGATACCAACTAGTTATCGTTTCCAGAGAATCTCTACCCATAAGAAAGAAAATCTCATGTTCTTTCCTACACAGTCTATTCAAAATATCATAGCTATAGTTAGAAAGGCCCTTCTGGTCTTCATAACTAATAGCAAACCCATCTACCTCTTCTATTGCTAACTCTATCATCTCATTTCTCAGGCTTACTTCAAGAGATTTCTCTCCCTCCTTATGGGGAGCTTGTTTAGCCGGCAGAAAAACTAGCTGATCTAAGGCCATAGCTTCTAAAACATATAAGGCGCTAATAAGGTGGCCATGATGGATAGGATTAAAGGTCCCACCGTAGTATCCAACTCTTTTTTTTATCAAAATCTTATGCCCTTTCGCTGAGCCTTAACCTTTATTATCTCTTCACCTTCAATCTCTTCAACCCTAAATGTCAAGTCTCCAATATCTGAAGCCATACCAACATACGGCGGATCATCTCCATTTAAGGAATTTATGATATCCCCAATCTTACCTATGTCTTCATGAAATACAGTTGTTCCTAAACTTCTCTGTATATCCTTAAGTCTTGCATCTCCTTCAAAAGTAACGAACTTAGTACCAAAGTTACCATCATCCTTTAAAATTAAAAATCTAAGAATCACTGTGATTATTAGGAGTGAAAGCGAACCTAGGATAATTTCTTCCATAGTATCCGAGTAAATAAGCATTTTTCTCGCTATGACAAATAGAACTAGTTCTAGTATAGAGATAACCGTATGGTTAATAAGCATGAGCATAAGCTCAACCCCGATAACTATCAACAGAACGTGGCCCAGAAAATCCTTAAATAGCTCATAGGATGTAGCTCCCTTTGATGCCCAGACCGCTGGGAAGTACTCAACTAAATCCTTTAAAGCTACTAATATTCCAATTCCGACTATCACTACCAATGCTAGTTCAAAAAACGTTGTCATCCTAGACGAAAACATAATAAACTTTTTATCTTTCATCTCAGCCTCCTGTCAAGTGTATTTCGTACTATTTTATCATAAGATTTTCCTTACTACTAGTTAATAAGATATTAGCTAAGCCAATATCTTATTATTCAATAAAGTTAAATTGGCTATTTAAAAATTTTTAAATCATTAATCTTTCTGGTCAGTTGACCTGTTAGTTTTATTCCTCAAGCTTATCTTTTTAAACCTTAGCCTTTTTAAATTATCTGAAAGAACAGAAGTAAAGTAAACACCTATAGCCATTAACCCCGACAAAGCTGCTGCATTGAAACCATGCATCAGAGCTCTAGATATATCTTCAAATACAAGAGCCTGCATCATAAAGTAGAGAGCCATTCCAGGTACAAGTGGAATAATCCCTGAAAGCAAATAAACTGTAGTAGGTTTTTTTTCTCTTCTAGCAAAAAAACCTGCCGCTAAGCCTAAAGCCAGAGTTCCACCTAGGGCTCCAAAATAATTGTGTCCTGCAATGCTGTTTAAAAAACTGTAAACCGTATAACCAATTCCACCACTCACTCCACAGGCAAAAATCGTCTTCCTCGGAGCATTTAACCAATAAGCCACTAAACTAACAGCAATGGTCATAATAATAAAATAAAATAAATAAGACATTAAAAGCCTCCTATCAACGAGTTAAACATAAGTACCAAACCAACACCTACAGCTAGTATAACTGCTACAAAGCCTGCCTGTAAAAAGCCTAAAAGTCCAGAAAGCATATCTCCGTTCATCACGTCCCTGACCGCATTGGTTAAGGTGATGCCTGGGAAAAGCAGATAAATAGATGAAATTACAATAATGTCTAAGTCTAGGCTTGGAAATATCCTAGTTAAAATCACTGAAATCAGGGCTGAAGAAAAACCAGAATAAAGTATTTCAATAAAATACTGGTCTCCCATAATTTCCGTAGTTGCTAATATAATTTGAACAATAAATACCACTAATCCTGCAACAAAGGCATCGGTAATAGTTCCCTTTAAAGTCAGGGCTAGGAAAGCTGTTCCAACAGCTCCAGCTAGGACTTTTTTCCATTCAGCGTAAGCCGGACTGTTCTCTATTTCTGTAACTACAATATCTGCTTCTACTATGCTCATATCATTGGCTACAAAATCCCGTGAAAAATCATTAACTTGGCTTATCTTGTCTAAGTTTATACCCTTACCCTTTATTTTATTAATCAAGGTAACCGAGTTTCCATCGTAGTAAAAAGATATCATAATTGAAGAGTAGGTGCAGACCACCTGAACGTCTTCAATATTGGTTTTTGACGACAATATCCTAGTAACCGTATCTTCAACCCTATAAATTTCAGCCCCATATTCAAGCATGATGGCCCCTGCTCGCATCACTATTCGCATAAGAAGCTCTGCGTCTTCTTTTCTTGTTATTCTCCTAAACATAGTCCCCTCCACCATTTCATTATCCCACA
>CAZFXW010000029.1:0-16140 GCA_964523385.1 uncultured Peptoniphilaceae bacterium
TTCCTGGACCTCCGGTGATAATAGTCAACTTACTTTCAAAGACACTTAAAAGGGCCTGAATCTGGGTACTATCTAGATAATCTGATTGACTAAGGATTTCCTTAATATCTGTTTTAACATCCCTCAGCTGACCCTTCTCAACCAGCTCAATCAAACGAAGGGCGGCTAGGTCCTCTGCCCTGTATAGCTCTTCCTGATAGACCACCTCTACCTGATCAATATAATCCCTAGATAGCTTACCCTCTATTATCTGGGTCTCTATCTGATTTTTCACCTCTGCTAAACTAATCTCCAGCACTTCAGAGGTTTGATTAGCTAAAGTATCCAAATCTAAGAAACAGTCCCCCCTTGAATTTGAGGACTGTTCTAAGGTGTATTCAATCCCTGCTTGAATTCTAAAAGCAGAGTTTTTAGGTATTCCATTCTTTAGGGCTATCCCATCGGCGATAACAAATCCTATACCCTTGACCACTCCAATTAATCCATAAGGATCAGAGGTAACCATAGACCTTGAATCCTCCCCGTATACATCGTAAATTTTCATAGCCTGATTGACGGTAAAACCCATCTTTTGTAGGTCAAAAATAAGATGACGGCTTAACATTTGCTCTTTAAGAACCTCTTCTATGTCTCCAACCTTTTTTTTGCCTAGGCCTCTTATCTTCCTAAGAACCTGAGGGTCTTCCTCAATAATACTTATGGTCTCAGGTCCGAACTCCTCTACTATCCTCTCGGCTGTTTTTTTCCCTATATGGGGGAAAATACCAGAGGAAAGATATGCGATAATAGAGCTACTAGTCCTAGGAATAATTATCTCTCCCTTTCGAAAGGCGAACTGTTCTCCATAGCTATCATGGTAGACCATCTCTCCCTCTAGGGCAAAATGCTTGCCCTCCTGGGCAAAGGGAAGCTTACCGACAACGGTAATCTCTCCGTCCTCGGTGTTAAAGGCAGCAACCGTATAGCCGGTTTCTTCGCTGTAAAAAACTATCCTCTCAATAACTCCCTCGATAATCATCCTGGCCTCCTAGCCCTACTTGGATTTAATTCTCTCTATATCTGCTCCGAGCTTTCTAAATTTCTCTACAAAGTTACTGTAACCACGATCGATATGATAGATATCTCTAATTGAAGTTTCTCCCTCAGCTACAAGCCCTGCCAGAGCTAGGGCTGCTCCTGCCCTCAAGTCAGTTGCCTTAACTTCAGCACCATGTAGTTTCTCAACTCCAGCAATCCTAGCCTCCTTACCCTCAGTGGCTATGACCGCTCCCATCTTTCTCAGCTCTTCTACGTGCATAAACCTATTTTCAAAAACAGTCTCCTCTACCTTAGACTGACCCTTGCATACTGTCATCATGGCCATAAACTGGGCTTGGGCATCAGTTGGAAAGCCTGGATAAGGCAAAGTCCTGATGTTAGTAGGCTTTAACTCTTCTGGCCCTTTTAGAATTACCACATCTTCATTTTCCAACTCTTGTATACTACAGCCCATCTCTTTGAGCTTGGCTATAACTGGCATAATGTGGCTAGTTATAATATTTTCTACTCTAATTTCCCCTTTGGAAATCGCAGCGGCAGCCAAGAAGGTAGAAGCCTCTATCCTATCTGGAATAATTTGGTGACTAGCACCCTTTAATCCTTCAACTCCAATTATTCTAATATTAGAAGTTCCTGCCCCTCTTATTTTAGCCCCCATTTTATTTAAAAAGTTAGCCAAATCGACTATCTCTGGCTCCATAGCTGCATTTTCTAAAATTGTTTCTCCCTGGGCCATAGTGGCAGCCATCATAATATTTTGGGTTGCTCCAACTGATGGAAAGTCTAAGTAAATTACATCTCCAATCAATCCCTTGGGCGCATGAGCTCCTATATATTCAACCTCGTCGGAAATTTCGGCGCCAAGGGCTGAAAATCCCTTTAGGTGAAGGTCAATAGGTCTTGAGCCGATAGCACAGCCACCAGGCATGTGAGTTTCTGTCTTTCCAAATCTGGCTAATAGAGGACCCATTACCAAAAAGGAAGCCCTCATCTTATTCATCAAATCATAGGGGGCCCTATACTTGCTTAAGTTCTTCGCATTAATTCTTATAGTAGTTTTATCTAAGTACTCATTTTCAACACCCAGTTCATCAAGAACTTGAAGCATAACATTAACGTCGGCAAGTTCAGGAACATCTTCAAGTATAACGTCCTCAGTTCCTAAAAGAGACGCAGCTATCAGCGGAAGGGCAGAGTTTTTAGCCCCATCTATTTTTACAGTTCCCTTTAAAGGGCCTGATTGTCTAACAATAATTCTCTCCATAATTACCTCCATCTTTATATTCTATATTATAACATAAAAAAGCTCCCTATTTTAACAGGGAGCTCTATTTGACCTTGTTCCTAATTTAAATATTCATCTAAGTATGAATAAATTGTTAGGGCATCAAGAAAATGTCCATCCTGGCCTTCCGAGCCTAGGGTAACCAGTATATACCTCTTCCCATCTACTATTGCTGCAGATGCTAAGCACAAGCCTGCTTTTTCTGTAAATCCAGTTTTTCCCCCTAGTATCTCTATACCTGGAGTATCTAACTCATCGGCAAACTGCCTAACTGAATAATCCATGTAAACTCCATTAGGGTAATGGGCTGTCGGCGAAGAAACAAATCCAGGACTGGTAAAAATCTTATCAAATTCTGGATTCCTCAGGCCTACCCTAGTAATTTCCGCTAACTCCTTAGCTGTTGAGTAGTTCTCAGGATGATGGAGACCTGTTACATTGGTAAAATGGGTAGATGACATACCTAAGTCCTCAACCAATTTATTCATCCTCTCAACATGGGCCTGGCTGCTTCCTGAGGTCATTTCTGCCAAGCCAATAGAGGCTTCTCCTCCTGAAGGTAGCATACATCCGTAGATTAAATCCTCCTTATCTACCTTGTCTCCTTCTAGAAAACCCGCCATGGTGGCATCTTCCATTATCATCTCATGGATTAGGTCATGATCAAATTCGTAAAGTTCTCCCTCTCCCCGATTATCTTCGATTGCCACCATGGTGGTAATAATCTTGGTTAAAGAAGCCGGATAGACTTTTTCATTCTCATCTAACTTGTATAGAATCTCTCCAGTCTCCTCATCCATCAAGACCACATTATAGGACCAGATTTCTTCTGTATTAATTTTCAGATTAGAAAACTCGCCAATTCTCCTAGCAGAGCTTTGTTCTCCAACTTCAATTAAGGCTAGTTCCTCTGCCTTATAGGCCTTACCACCTTTGGCAAAGGCTGGCTCAAATAATAATAAAATGCCAATAACTATAAGCATTGCGTTTCTATACATATTCATTACGTCCTCCTAAACTAGGACAATTGTATCATAATAAATACAATTATTAAATCACTAATTTTGGCTATATTGGTTTATATTTTAATATCTTATATAATTAAATTATCAAAGCTAAAAAGCATGTATATATGAGGTGATTTTTTGTACGGGATAATTGATATCGGTTCAAATACCATGAGATTCAATATTTATAAGGTTCACAATATGAACTTCCACCTAATCCTAAGCTCAAAAGAAAGAGCCGGATTAGCATCCTATAAAAACGACGGTAGGATGTCTATGGAGGGTGTTCAAAAAGCTTCAAATATCCTCTATAGATTTAATAGAATTTCTACTGAACTAGGCTTAAACTGGACCAAGGCCTTTGCTACAGCTCCTCTGAGAGGCATAGACAATGCCCAGGAAGCTAAACTAAGCATGGAAAAGCTTTCAGGCATGAAGATTAAAATCTTGTCAGGTGAGGAAGAAGGAACCTTGGGCTATCAGGGCGCTAACTTTCACGTAAGCATTCCCAGTGGAGTTAACATAGATATAGGCGGTGGATCTACTGAAGTTGTAAATTTTGAAAATAATATAGAATTAGGCTCGGTTTCTCTGCCCCTAGGCTCACTTTCAATGTTCCTAGACCATGTATGTGGAATTATCCCCGTTGAAGAAGAACTCAAGGCCCTCTATGAGAGTTCTAAGGAGCAAATAAAAAAAGACTTAAACCTAGATATAAAGCCTGGCCAGCCAGTTGTAGGTGTAGGTGGAACTATCAGAGCAGCTCTAAGGCTAAATAACTTTATAAATGATTTGCCAGATACCAATAAAACCATAACAGTTGAACAGCTCAAGCAAATCCTACATTTCCTAAAGGGTGAATATGAATTAAGGAGAAGAGCCATACTTAGGACCTGTCCTGATAGGGTTCATACAGTAGTCCCTGGTATGATTATCCTCTTAACTCTTTTAGAAGAGTACTCCTTAGGAGATATTAGCGTTAGCGATTTTGGAGTAAGAGAGGGTTATTTAACTAAATTACTAATGCATGAAGAAAAGGGAGGGCAGGATTAATGGAAGAGTTCAACTATGATCTTAGCTATAGCCAAAATAGAGAGCTATCTTGGTTAGAATTTAACAAAAGAGTTCTTCTAGAGGCTGCAGAAACTGACGTGCCACCCATAGAAAAATTAAAGTTCATATCTATCTTTACTTCTAATCTTGACGAATTTTTCATGGTCAGAGTAGGCTCCCTCTCTGATTTAGAAGGCATAAAAGATGTCCCCTTAGATAATAAATCTGGAATGAGCATTAGCCAGCAACTAGAGGCTATCTACCAAGTTTTACCTAGCCATTACCAGCTAAGAGACCAACTATTTAATGAAGTTGAAAGGAAACTTAGCAGTATCGGAATAAAAAGATGTGATTACCAGGAACTCAGCCAAGATGATATAAAATTTGTAGACAAGTATTACGAAGATACTATTCAACCTATCCTATCGCCAATGATTTTAGACCCAAGTCATCCCTTTCCCTTTATGGATAACAAGGAACTGGTAATCTTTGCAGAGATGACTAACGGCGAGGATGAGATTCTAGGTATAGTGCCAATCCCTAGGATTTTAGATGAAATTCTAATTCTTCCAAAAAGTGAAGGTCTCAGCTACATCCTTACCGAGGATATTATTAGCGGTCGACTGGAGGAAATCTTTAATTTTAACATCCTAAACTTCTCAATTATTTCAACTACTAGAAATGCAGACCTTAACCTAGAGGAAGAGATGGAAGAGTATGGCGATGACTATAGAAAAGTTATGAAAAAAGCCTTAAAAAAGAGAAAGAGACTTCAACCAGTGAGACTGGAAGTAAAAGGTAAGTTAAGTAAGGGTAGCCTAGACTACCTATGTGAATTCCTACAAATTGGTGAAAATCAAATCTTCCACAGTAAGTCACCCCTTGTCTTATCCTATCCCTTTAGTCTAGAGGGAGCTATTCCAGAGGAGTTAGAAGATCAAGTTCTTTTCAAAGCCTATGAACCTCTACCATCTGTTAACTTTAACACAGAAAGACCAATTATGGACCAGATTATGGAGAAGGACAGGCTCCTACATTTTCCCTATGAGTCTATGGATCCCTTTATCCAGCTCCTGAAAGAAGCTGCCAACGATCCAGAAGTCCTTTCGATTAAAATAACCATTTACAGACTTTCCTCTATTTCAAAAGTAGCAGAATATCTAAGTTTAGCCTCTGAAAATGGCAAGGATGTAGTTGCTCTGATGGAATTAAGGGCCAGATTTGACGAGGATAACAATATTAACTGGTCGGAAAGACTAGAAGAATCTGGCTGTACGGTAATTTATGGCTTTAAGGACTACAAGGTCCACTCAAAAATCTGCCAGATTACTAAATCTAGCCCAGAAGGAATCAAACACATAACTCAAATTGGAACTGGAAACTACAATGAAAAAACAGCAAAACAGTACACCGATTTATCCTTTATGACAGCTGACCCAGTTATTGGTGAAGATGCAAACAGCTTCTTTAGAAATATGCTCCTCTCCAACCTTCAAGGGAACTATGAAAAGCTACTTGTTGCCCCATCTAACCTTAGATCTACTATCTTTGACTTGATAGACCAGGAAATAGACAAGGCTAAAATGGGTCAGGGTGCCATGATTAGGATAAAGTGTAATTCAGTAACTGAAAGGGAATGAATCGATAAGCTTGCGGAAGCATCTCAGGCAGGCGTACAGATTTACCTAAATATTAGGGGAATTTGCTGCATCCTGCCAGGCATTAAAGGCAAGACAGATAATATCCAAGTCACATCAATCCTTGGTAGGTATCTAGAACATCCCCGTATCTACATCTTTGGTCACGGTCCAGAGGCTGAAGTTTTTATTTCCTCCTCCGACCTAATGACTAGGAACCTAAGCAGAAGGGTAGAAATTGCAGCGCCTATCGAAGACCTACAGGTAAAAAAGGAAATCCTAGATATTATGACCATACTCCTAGAGGACAACAAAAAATCTAGAACCTTGTGTCCAGATGGCATCTACATTAGACCAGTTGTCGGTGAAAGAAGTGCCCAGGCTGAATTTATGGAGATTACCCAGGAAAAATATGAACAATACCTAGAGCGTAAGAAAGAAGCAGATATGCAAATAATTACCGATACTGAAGAGAAAATGATTGAAAAGGCTATTTCTAAAATGAGTTTTTTCGATAAATTGAAAATTCTTTTTATTAATAAGTAAATTAAACAAGTACAACCAGGAAAATCCTGGTCAAAACATTGACTAAATCCTAAATAATATAAATCATGATTTGGAGCTCTCACGAGAATGACATTCCCTGGCCAAGCGGCCGTAAGCAGTTAAAGACCTAACCCCGAATCTTTGATTCGGTTGTAGGTCTTATGCAAAGATTTCACAAGGCCAAGCTACTGGCCTTGACTAGAAATCGACTGCCATTCGAGGGAGGCTCCAAATCTAGGTTTGTCTACACTCACGGACCAGGAAAACTCCTGGTCTTTTTTTATAAATCGTCTTCTATCACCGATGACTTCGAATAGGCACTTGGTTTTGCCTCAAAGAAGTCAGTTTTCACCTTATTCGGATCTGAGTATTCAGAGACCCATCTCATAGATTCTGGTTCCTCCTCAAATCCTGGATAAATAACTTCAAAGCCTAGGCCCCTAGCCCTAAGGTTGCCCAGATACTTTAGATAGGCGTGGACCGAAGTCTTTGTTAGACCTCCAATCCTATCTGCTATTACATAGTCGGCCCACCTTATCTCTTCCTCTACACCTTGGCGAAGCATTTCAGTATAGTGGGTTATTTTCTCTTCAGTAAAGAGATAAGGTTCTTCTCTCTTAAGTTCCATAAGGATAGACCTAAAGAGCCATAGGTGGGTATTTTCATCCCTATTAATATATCTAATCTCTTGAACAGTTCCTGGCATCTTGCCTAGCCTACCTAAGGCATAGAAAAACATAAAGCCAGAGTAAAAGTAAATCCCCTCTAAAATATAGTTGGCTACCAAAGTTTCAGCTAAATTTTCCGCCGTCGGCTCATGATAAAAAGTATTGTACTTATCACCTATAAATTTATTTCTCTCTAAAAGGACTGGGTCATCCTTCCACTGGTAGAGGATTTCTGTCCTCTCCTCTGGCGAGCAGATAGTATCTAGAATATAGCCATAGGATTGGGAGTGGATTGCTTCCTGATAAGCTTGAACGGTCAAGCATAGGTTAACCTCATTAGCCGTAATATATTCAGATATATTAGGGAGGTTAGCCATTTGAAGGGAATCTAAGAAGACTAAAAAAGACAAAATCTTATCGTAGGCTTCCTTTTCTTCAGGCTCTAGCTCCCTATAATGTTTTACATCAGTTGATAAATTGATTTCCTCAGGAATCCAAAAATTGTTCATAGCCTGCCTGTACCAATCTGAAGTCCAACTGTACTTAATATTATTAAAGTCATTTAAATTTGTCGTATTTCCACCAATTAGTCTTCTCTTTTTGATGGAGATGTCACCCGCTTCATTGAAGAGGGCTTTTCTTTCTAGTGTCATTTTTCCTCCTTATGCATGGCAGGATTCACATTCCTCAACTTCTAAGGCCTTAGACCTTACGTAATAAAGGGTCTTTACTCCCTCTTCATAGGCCTGGATATAGAGCCTGAGAATCTGACTCATGGAAAATTCATTGGTTATATAAATATTTACCGATTGACCTTGATCTATGTGTCTCTGTCTAACACCTGCAGATTTTATTACCCATTCTTGATCGATTTCATGGGCATTTTCGTAGACAAAGAAGGTTGATGGACTTAAATCTGGTGCAACTCTTGGTAGGATTGACCCCTTCTTTTCTTCAAGGTAATACCTATTCATCACTGGGTCTATGCCGGCAGTGGTTCCAGCTATAATCGAAGTAGACCCTGTTGGAGCTACAGCCATCAGATAGCCATTTCTCATACCATTTTTATGAACCTCAGACTTTAGCTCTTCCCACCTTAAGCTTACGTAATCCCTTTTTTCAAAGTAGTCCCCATTCTCCCAGTCAGATCCCTTAAAGTGCTGGTAGCTACCCTTTTCCTTGGCTATTTGACTAGACGCTTTGATAGCATAGTAATTAATATCTTCAAATATTTCATCAGCAAATGTTAAATGCTCTTCTGACGAGTAAATAATACCCCTCTGAGCTAAGGCATGGTGGTAACCGCTAGTTCCCAATCCGATAGCCCTGTACTTTTTGTTGGTTATTTCTGCATAGGGAATTGGATAGAAATTTAGCTCTACTACATTGTCTAAAGCTCTAACTGTAGTGGCTATAACATCCTCTAACTCTTCCTTATCCTCTAAGTCAATCTTTCCCAAAACTAAAGATGCTAGGTTACAAACCACAAAATCTCCAGGCTTAGTTACAGTAACCACGTTATCTTCTTGGTCTACCTCAACGGATAGGCTCTGTATCTCGCTAGTATTTTGAGCAATCTCTGTACATAAATTAGATGAAAATATACTTCCTACATGGGGATTAGGGTTAGCCTCATTAACCAAGTCCCTATTAAAGATAAAAGGCGTCCCAGTTTCAACAGCCGACTTTATAACCAGCCTTACCATATCCTTTACACTAATAAGCCTTCTTGAGAGCCTAGGTTCATTTATACAGGCCTTGTATTTTTCCTCCCACTCTTCACCAAAGGATTCTTCCAACTTAAAGCCCATAACTTGTTGGATTTCATGGGGACAAAAGAGATTCCAATCAGCATCCAAGTCTTTCTTAGCCAGCTCCCAAAAATGGTTAGGAAAGGAAACAGCCGGAAAAACATCATGGGCTTTCATTCTTTCATCTCCATTATTTGTCTTTAACTGTAAAAATTCTGGCATATCCTTGTGCCATGCGTCTAAATATACGGCCACAGCCCCTTGCCTAACTCCTAATTGGTCTACAGCTACAGCCGTGTCATTTGCCAGTCTAATCCATCTGATTACACCGCCAGCCGCCCCTTTAAAACCCCTAATTTCAGATCCCATAGCCCTTACCTTGCCAAAATACATCCCCATTCCACCGCCGTGCTTAGATACCTGAGCAAAGTTGTCGATGGACCTATAGATTCCATCTAAGGAATCGGGAACCGTATCTATAAAACAAGAAGACAACTGGTGGTAGGGCCTTCTGGCGTTAGACATAGTTGGAGTTGCCATAGTTACTTTAAGCTGGGAAAGATTGTCGTAAATCTTCTTCGCCCAGTAAACCCTATCTTCTCCCTCTGGTATGGCCAGGTGCATGGCAATGCCCATATACATCTCTTGAACCGTTTCTAGCAGAGTTCCAGTTCCATCTACCATTAAATACCTGCTAGCCAAAAGGTTTAGACCTGAATAATTTAAGAGCAGATCCCTAGAGTCATCTAGATAAGCTTCTAGTTCTAGAACCTCCTCTTTTGAGTAGTTCTCCAACATATAGCTTCCGTAAAGTCCCAGTGGGCTAAAGATTTTTAGCTTTGAGTAAAGTCCCTGGGCTCCATAGCCCATAGAGTTTACCCTAATCTTCTCCCTTAAATCTAGGCTATAGAGTGCTCCAGCAATATACTCCCACTTAGGACCTTCCTTAGAAGTTAGTTCATTAGCCGACCTGATTAATGTCTCCATAATCTCACCCTGGCTCATATTATCCTTGAGAAAGGATGAAAACTTACTGTAAAGAAAAGTAAGATCGTAGGCATCCTGATGGTAGGTTCTTTGAAGATCCCTCAAAAGGTCTAGGACCTCTTCAGAGTCAATATGGTCGCTAAAGTTTTCCATAGTCTTTCTGAGCCTATGATGGCTAGCCCTGTAGAGAATGTAAGACTTTACAACCTCATATTCCCCTTCCTCAATTAAAACAATCTCAACTAAATCCTGAACCTCCTCAACCTTAATAACGTGGTCTTGGGAAAAATCCGACTCTATTTTAGCTAGAACTTTTCTACCTAATTCCCTAAGCCTTTCATCAGTAACCGGTTTAGATAAGGACTTAAATGCCTTTCTTATAGCATTTTCTATCTTTGAAACGTCAAACTCAACCTCTCTGCCGTCTCTTTTAATAATTTTCATATTACACCTCAATTCACTCGGTATAGATATATACCCTCGCGTGTACTATATCAAATTACAAATATTATTTCCATCTCATCTTTGATATAATAAGTCTGAAGGAGATGTTATGTTTAATATAAATAAAAAGAATTTTAAAAATATTGACCTACCCTTGATTATTTCCTTGGCTGGACTTTTAATCTTTGGTCTTATAGTTCTATATTCAGCTAGTCTAAGCCTACCAGCAAATATAATGGTCTACCAAGGGCTGGCTACTTTAGTTGGCTTAGTTGCAATGGTTATCGTCATCTACTTAGACTACGACTTTATTAAAAGCCTATATAAATGCCTCTACCTAGGCTCGATATTATTAATGATATTACTAATATTATTTGGAGTTGGCGCTGATGAATGGGGAGCTGACATTTGGCTGAACATAGGTCCAATTTCATTCCAACCATCTGAATTTGTTAAAATTGGATTGATAATATTTATTGCAGTCCTCTTAGAAGAAAATTACTATAACATAAACAAGCCTTTGACCCTGCTAAAGGTTCTGGTCCTGTCAATGATTCCTATAACTTTTATTGTCTATGAAGACTTTGGATCTGCGGCTGTCTTAGTCTTTGTATTGGCTTTAATGCTCTTCTCAGCTGGCTTGTCCTGGAGATATATAGTCGCTGCCTTTGTAGGCCTACTTATAACAGGACCTATCGCCTACCAATTCTTTGACGAATATCAAAAAGATAGGATTAAGGATTTTCTTAACCCTACTAGAGACGTTGCGGGAACAGGCTTTCAAGCTATGCAAGGTCGAATTGCCGTTGGATCAGGTAAACTCTTTGGAAGAGGTCTTTTTCAAGGTATGCAGACTCAAAACGACTATATTCCCGAAAAACAAACCGACTACATCTTTGCAGTATTAGCAGAAGAGTGGGGGTTTCTAGGAGTTCTAGTGGTCTTAATCCTTTATGGTATCCTCCTTTATAGAATGCTTAGAATTTCAGAAAAAGCTAAGGATAAGTATGGTAGTTTTTTAACAGTAGGTATTGCTGCCATGCTTCTAATTCATATATTTGAAAATATTGGCATGACCTTAGGTATTATGCCAGTAACCGGGATACCTCTCCCCTTTATGAGCCATGGAGGAACCTTCCAACTGATAAACCTAATAGCCATAGGCTTGGTCCTCCAGACAAATGTTGAAAAAGACAGGCTAGATTTTTCTTAGGATTTAATTGAATTAATAAAAAAACCTGGCTAAAAGCCAGGTTTCTTCTTCTAAATTACCTTCTTATAAAGAAAGAGTAGAGGGCCAGAACCGCCAAGACTGCTAAAATAATGCTCCTTGCCAAGGTCCCCTTCTTATTATTTACCTTGTAAGTAGCCCATGAGCTATGGGCAGCTACAGCAAATAATATTGTAGAGATTAGATAGATATAGTATTGGCTCCCTTCATTAGCAAAAAATGCTAGGTAAAGATAGAGTAGAAAAATCACTATGTATATTGCTATAAGCATATAGACCTCCTTAGTATATCCTTCTTTTATGATACCAAAAGCCCATAAGCTAAGCAAAAAAAGAGGGCCTAAGCCCTATTTTCTATATCTTATTTTATTAAAGCTGATGCAATTCCGTAAACTAGAGCACCAATTAAAGCTCCAATAACGGTTACGTTAAATCCGCTGACTACTTGGCCTACTAAATATAATATAACTGCTGTTAGGATAAATCCTGCTGCCCCATTTGGTCCAGCGCCTAATTTAAACACGCTAATTAAGATATAGTTTATTATTGCTATTGCAAGGGCTGCAAAAAATAGCGTTCCTAGTAAACCACCTGTAATCCGAATACCTGGTGTAAGTAAGGCTGTAATGCCAACTACTAACATAGCCACGATGATTCTCATTATAAGTCCTCTTGCTTTAGTACTATCCATGTTTACCTCCTTTTTTTATTTTGTATTTAGTTTGTACTTTATTGTTACCCACCAAGAGGAAAAATTAAACATTTTCTATATTAATTTTAGAATATGGGCCTAATTCACCATCAAAAACCATTAAAAAAAGCTCTGGACCTGTATGGGCTCCAATTACAGGACCAATCCTAATCTTGAATATATTGGCCTGGCCCTGGGTTTTTTCCACTAGTTGCTGGTAAAGTTCTTCAAATTCATCTGTCCAATCACCATGGCCAATGTAAATATTCTGATCTGCTTCCAGCTTACCACTAGTAGACATCTTGTCAGCCCACTCCCAGATTTTCCTCTTCATATTCCTACTACCTCTAGGTTTGTCAATTTGAACTAAGGTCCCAGCCTTATCTAAGGATAAAAGAGGTTTAATACCTAATAAACTTCCAATGTTTTTAGCCATGCCAGATAACCTACCACCTCTGTGAAGGTAGTCTAACTCGCCAACAGCAAAGATTATCTTCTGCTTATCTCTTTCGACTTTAACTAAATCTGCTATTTCCTCTGCCGATTTACCTTCTTCTGCCATTTTTATGGCTTTTATAACCAGAGCTGCCTGACCCCAGCTAGCACTTCTTGAATCTATTATAGTTATATCCTCTTCAGGATACTTTTCTAAAACTTCCTTCTTAGATATTAAGGCAGAGTTATAAGTTCCAGAAACCGCTGATCCTAATGTTATATAAATACAGCTAGCTCCTTCTACAGCACACTTTTCAAACTCTTCTTGCATTTTCATCATACTTACTTGAGAAGTTGTGTAGACCTTGCCTTCTCTCATCCCGTCATATATTTCTTCGACGGGAATCTGATCCTCATAAGTATATACATTTTCACCGTCGCTGACATCACAAGAAAACATGTGTATGTTATATTTATCTGCAAATTCTTTGGTCAAATCAGACCCGTTGTCCGTCATGATCCTTATCATATTTCCACTCCTTTCAACCTATTATATATTAAATATCATAGCTTTCCAATGCAGGAGGCTGACCAGCTCCAGCTATTAAGGTATAATAAAGGGAAGAGTTAGGAGGTATTATATGAGTAATAAAATGATACAATATATATTTATTGGGATTGCCGGTATCGCAACTGGGGTTGGAGCCTTGCCCATCCTCTTTACCAACCAGATTTCCCAGAGAATGCTAGACACCTTACTAGGTTTTGCCGCTGGCATTATGCTAGCGGCCACGTCTTTTTCACTGATTATTCCATCTATGGAAGCTGGAGGAGGAACGGTAAAAGCAGTACTAATAACCTCAGCGGGCATCCTAGTTGGAGGAATACTGTTAGACCTCTTTGACCTAGCAGTTCCACACATGCACCAAATGCAGCACGAAACCGAGGGACTGGTTGAAAGGCGAGTTAGCAGAATCTGGCTATTTGTATTTGCAGTAGCCCTGCATAATTTCCCAGAAGGCATGGCCACAGGTGTTGGCTTTGGAGGAGGAAATATGTCAGGTGGTATGATTATAGCCATGGGAATAGCTATCCAAAACATACCTGAGGGCTTGGCTGTTGCTATCGCCCTGAGAAGAGAAGGTTATGGCAAGAGGTTTTCCTTTTTAGTAGCAAGCGCTACAGGCCTGGTAGAACCAGTCGGTGCCTTTCTAGGCCTAGGACTTGTCCATATTTTTGAGCCTATGGTAGGCTTTATACTAGCACTAGCTGCAGGTGCTATGCTGTTCGTAATATCCGATGAAATTATACCAGAGACCCACTCAGGAGGCTTTGAAAGAGAAGCTACCTATGGAATCATGCTAGGATTTTGTGTAATGCTAGTTATCGATGTCCTCTTAGGATAAAAAATCCCCTAACTCATAAGAGTTTAGGGGGTTTTTCTTTGCCCATAGTTCTATCCCATTAATTTAATCTTTCATTTAAGCTTTCTAGAACTTTACATACATCGTAAATTATTGGCATTATAGCTAGTTTAAAAGTCTGACAAGCTGAGCTATAGGCAGGCCTACCACATTGAAGAAATCCCCTCTTATTTCCCTTACCATGCCTGCTCCTAGGTCTTGGATACCATAGGCTCCCGCCTTGTCTAAGGGAGATCCAGATTGGACGTATTTATCGATTAAAGCTCTCTGAAAATCATCTAAGGGATAAAAGTCCACTTCAGTAACCTGACTAAACTTTATAGTTCTTTCAGGGCTAATAATAGCCACCCCTGTCACCACCTGGTGGGTTTGACCAGATAGAGAGTGAAGCATCTCTATTGCCTGATTAGTATCTATAGGCTTGTCAAGAATCTTTTCATTAAAGGCCACCATAGTATCTGCACCTATAACCCTAGAGCCTTGATAATTTTGAAAAACAGCCTTAGCCTTAGCTTTGGCCAGTTCCTCTGATAAATCCCTAATATTATCGATAAAGTCAATGGCTTTGAATTGAAAATTTTTCTTAATACTATCTTCATCACACTTGGAAATCTCTATTGTAAAATCTAATCCCATACTCTCAAGTAGTTCTTTTCTTCTGGGTGACCCACTAGCTAAAATTATGTTCATATTTCCTCCTTAGTCTTTCTCTACAGTGATTATATCAAAGCCTGACCAAGATACTCTATAGCCCTAAGCTTCACTGTATCTACATAGGAGGAAATCTTTAATAAACTATTACTTATTTCATTGTATCCCCTTATCATAAATAAAGACTTCTAAATTTTCCCCATCAAAATTTTTATCTTTAATATTGGGCCAATTTCTTCTTATTAAATTGATAAGTACCCCTAGTTCAGCTGCATAAGTTATTACTGTAATTATTAAAATAATGATTCTCCTATTTGGATCAGAAAAAAATGAGCTAGACCAATCAATGAGCCTATCTACACCTATGTAAGCTCCAATAACAGAACCTAAAGTATTTTGCCTTATATGCATTGCTATGGGTACGGCGACATTTTCATATTTAAGGTAAAAAACGGCCATCAATGCTCCCAATATAGAAGTAGATATTATTCTTCCTAGCAGGTGCAATATTTCAAAGAAAAGTGAAGATAATGCTATGGAGACTAAGACTGACTTAGTAGCTAGAAACGGTTTAAAACCCATCCGCGGAAAAACACCTCCTTAGCGATTGGCACAAGGACCATAGGACCTAGGGTAGCTAAAACACATAAAACACTAGTAGGATCCCTTGTTAATCCAGTTGCGCAGCCTTGGAAAGTAATTCCTAGTTTATTAAAGTAATTGAAATAGTTTAGCAATATTATATTGCTATAGATTAAAATCTGAAATATAGAAAAGACTAGAATTATATCATTTCCAGCTTTTTTTATTGGTATGGACCTAATCTCATCTCTAAGTAAATTTTTTGAGTTAGGAATACTAGTCCTAGTTCGGAAAAGTAAATAGAAGGTAACGATAGGCTCTGCTATATAGGCAGATATAAAGTATTGTAAATCCGCTGATTTATCAAGGTGTGGAAATAGCATAGAAGCAAACCGAAATACCCATACTGTAGCAACCCATCTCAGGGGCATTAAAATAAATAATTCTACTAAAGATATTTGTGAAAATCCTCGTCTTAGTTTGATGGCGTTCTGCTCTTTAATTTATATTAGAACTATGTGCAAGTATTGTTAGTTACAATATACATAAAATTATAGACTTTCAAGATAAAATTTTATCATTTCAACAAGGATTAGTAGCAGAAGTAAGTTCACATTTTATTGAATATAAAAATACCAGAGACCAGAAGTCAAGATTAAAAATAGACATAAAAAAAATGGACAACCTAAGTTGTCCAATAAAAACAAAAAA
>CAZFXW010000030.1:0-3387 GCA_964523385.1 uncultured Peptoniphilaceae bacterium
AAAAAGCATATAGACTTAGGTACTTGAGCCCCTTCTCTGAAGCATATCTAACTATGTCCACCACTCTCTTCATGCCTTCTCGGTGGCCTAAGGACCTTGGCAGGCCTCTCCTCTGAGCCCAGCGGCCATTACCATCCATAATTATTGCCACGTGCTCTATATCGAATAAATCTCCCACCAGAACCTCCAAAAAATTAGAAGCTGCCCTAAGGCAGCTCCCTAGAACTCCATAAGTTCTTTTTCTTTTTCAGCTAAAACATCATCAACTTTATCGTTGTACTTTTCAACTAGTTTTTGCACTTCATTTTCAGCCGATTTAACATCGTCTTCTCTCATAGACTCTTCTTTCTCAAGTCTTTTAATCTCGTCAATCGAGTCTCTTCTGATATTCCTTAGTCTAACCTTTGAATTTTCAGCTTCTTGCTTGGCTTGCTTAGTTAGGTCCTTTCTTCTCTCTTCAGTTAAAGGAGGGAAAGGTAATCTTATTACATCTCCATCATTTGAAGGTGTAATTCCAAGGTCAGACTTTTGAATAGCCTGCTCAATAGCTGGAATTATCGACTTATCCCAAGGCTGAATAACTAGCAATCTAGCTTCAGGAACTGAAATAGAAGCTACTTGATTCAAAGGAGTAGCCACTCCATGATAATCGATAGTAATCCTGTCTAGTAGTGCTGGATTAGCCCTACCTGCTCTGATGTGGTTAAACTCGTACTTTAGAGCTTCTATAGCTTTCTTAGCTTCGGTCTCAAAGACTTTCAGTAAACTTTCATACATAATATCACTCCTAATAGATGGTAGTCCCTATGTCCTCGTTTTCAAACAACCTCAGTAGATTTTCCGGATCGTCTATTCCGAAGACTATTAAAGGAATCTCATTGTCCATACAAAGACTAGTGGCTGTAGAGTCCATTATTTCTAAACCTTCGCTTAGAATATCTATGTATGTTAAATTGTCGTACTTGACTGCGTCAGGATACAGATTGGGATCAGAGTCATAAACTCCATCAACGCCAGTTTTCCCTAAAAGAATTATCTCTGCGCCGATTTCTGCTGCCCTAAGGGCTGCCGTTGTATCTGTAGAAAAATAAGGTAGGCCTGTTCCTCCTCCGAAGATAACTACCCTGCCTTTTTCCAAGTGCCTGATAGCTCTTCTTCTGATATAAGGCTCTGCTACCTCTTTCATGTCTATAGAAGTCATTACCCTAGTATCAATGTCTATCTCTTCCAGTGAAGCTTGAAGCCTTAGACTGTTAATAATAGTCCCTAGCATGCCCATAGTGTCTGAAGTAGACCTGTCCATTAGAGTTGAAGTCTTTCCCCTCCAAAAGTTTCCACCTCCCACTACGATAGCAACCTGAACACCTTTTTGTACAAGCTTAGCCAACCTGGCACAAATGTTGTCAATGGTTTCGTCGTCTAGACCATGGCCTAGGCCACCAGAAAGTGCTTCTCCACTGAGTTTAACTATAACCCTATCCCATCTGTTTTTCATCATATCCTCCGCCGGATTACTGCTTCATTTGCTTTGCTACTTCTTCAGCAAAGTCTTCTTCTCTTCTCTCTAGTCCTTCTCCAACTTCGAAACGTACAAATCTTCTAATTTTGATATTCTCTCCAATCTTAGCGATTAAATCCGTAAGAACATCGTTAACTTTCTTGTCTGGGTCTTTGATAAAGTCCTGGTCTAGTAGGCAGATCCCTTCATAGAATCTATCCATTCTACCCTTTACCATGTTTTCGATAATCATGTCTTTCTTATCTTCAGGAAGATTCTTATCTGCATTCTCATTTTCTGCCTGCTGCTTAAGAACTTCCATTTCTCTCTCTACTTCTTCCTCAGGTACATCTTCCCTTGAAACGTACTTTGGATTAGAAGCTACAACTTGCATAGCAACGTCTCTAGCAAACTCTTTAAAGTCTTCATTCTTAGCTACAAAGTCAGTTTCTGAGTTAACTTCGACCATAGCTCCTAGTCTTCCACCATGGATATAAGCCTCTACTAAACCTTCAGCTGCGATTCTTCCAGCCTTTTTAGCTGCTCCCGCCAGACCTTTTTCCCTAAGTAGCTCTACTGCCTTACCAACGTCACCGTCAGTTTCTACTAAAGCATCCTTACAGTCCATCATTCCAGCGCCAGTCATTTCCCTAAGTTCTTGTACTTGTTGTAATGTGTATGACATAATTTCCTCCTAATGTTTATTTATTTATTTTTTAAAAAAAGGGTAAGAGTAAAGAAACTCTACCCTTACCCGTTATATTTACTCTTCTGAAGCTTCAACTTCTTCAACAGTCTCTTCAATTTCTTCAACTGCTTCTACGATTTCCTCAACAGCTTCAGCAATTTCTACAGCTTCTACAGCTTCAACAACTTCTTCCACTATTTCCTCAGCTTCTTCTTCAACATCTTCAAACTGCTCACCTTGGTTGGCCTCGATAACTGCATTAGCAATAGTTGAAGTAAGTAGTTTAACCGCTCTGATAGCGTCATCGTTACCTGGGATTACGTAGTCAACTTCATCTGGATCACAGTTTGTGTCTACGATTGCGATTACCGGGATGCCTAAAATTCTAGCTTCGTTTACAGCAATCTCTTCCTTTTTAGGGTCTACGACGAACATAAGATCTGGAAGCCTAGTCATGTGCTTGATTCCACCTAGGAACTTCTCTAGCCTAGCTGACTCATTTCTAAGTTCAGCAACTTCCTTTTTTGGAAGTAAATCAAAAACGCCATCTTCTTCCATTTGGTTTAACTCATGAAGTCTCTCAATTCTCTTTTTGATAGTATCGTAGTTGGTAAGCATACCACCTAACCATCTTTGAGATACGAAGTGCTGGCCACATCTCTTAGCTTCAGCTTCAATAGATTCTTGAGCCTGCTTCTTAGTTCCAACGAAAATCATCTCTCCACCATTTCCAATGATTTCCTTGGTGATTTCGTATGCTTCCTCTGTTTTCTTTACAGTTTTCTGTAAGTCGATAATGTAAATATCATTTCTCTCTGTAAAGATATACTTCTTCATCTTTGGGTTCCATCTTCTAGTCTGGTGACCGAAGTGAACTCCAGCCTCTAGTAGGCTTTTCATACTAATTACTGACATATTTCCTCCTTGTTTTCTATCCACCATTTCCTTCATCTTGTATCCGAAACCTTTTATGGCAACCTCGGACCAATCAGAAAATGTGAGTATTCACAACTCCGATTATAACATATTTTTCCTAGCCTTACAAATCTAAGATTTGTCTTTTTCTTTATAGATTTTGTAGAGATCAGGCCGTTTTTCCCTAGTCACTTCTAAGGATTTTTCCCTCTGCCACTCTTCGATTAAAGCATGATTTCCTGAGACTAAAACCTCAGGTACTTCCATCCCTCTAAAGTTAAAGGGC
>CAZFXW010000030.1:3397-15981 GCA_964523385.1 uncultured Peptoniphilaceae bacterium
GGCCATCATAAAGAGAATCCTCATAGAGACTATCCTCATTGCCAACAACTCCAGGGATAAATCGACTTATGCTATCTATCAAAATCATAGCCGGTATCTCCCCACCAGTTACCACGTAATCTCCTATTGACACTTCCAAGTCTATCAATTGGTCGATAACCCTCTGGTCAACTCCTTCGTAGTGACCACATAGGAGAATTAAATGCTCCTCCTGACCCAATTCAATAGCCAACTCCTGATCCAAAGGCCTGCCCTGGGGTGATAGAAAAATAACCTTAGCCTTGTCCTTCTTTAAATCCTCTACCGCATTAAAAATCGGCCCTGGTGTCATTAACATACCAGCGCCTGGTCCGTAGATGTCATCATCTACCTTCTTGTGTTTATTTTCAGAATAATCTCTTAGGTTCACCGGATTTACTTCAATAATTCCTTCTTCTATAGCCTTACCTATCAGACCATACCCCTCTAGGCACTTAAAGAATTCAGGAAATATAGTGATAATATCGTAAATCATCGCATTCCTTCAATGGTTCTAATGTCCATCCTGCCCTTCTCAACATCAACATTAAGGATAAATTCCTTAACAGCAGGAACATAAAAACTTCCATCCTTATTTTCAATCTCATAGGTATCACTAGACAAACCTTCGATAACTTTAATCAACTTGCCTATTAACTCGCCGTCTTCATAGACAAGCATACCTATTAAGTCCTTTTGAAAGTATTCGTCCTCTTTTAAAGGATATAAATCCTCCTCAGAAACATATACATATTCTCCCTTGAGAAGCTCAACATCGTCTATATGGGAAAATTCCTTGAATTTAACGACTACTGTACCCTTGTGTGGCCAGAACTTTTCCACATGAATTTTCTTTTTTGATATTCCCAAATAATAGGGATTGGACAGATTAAACCTCTCAATATCGGAAGTCAAGGGAAGTAATCTTACTTCCCCCTTTATCCCAAACGTATTGATTATTTGCCCAACAGCGTAATATTCCATCAGTCTACAATTTCCACGTGGACTCTTTGACTGTTCTTAGTTCCAGCAGCTCTGGCAACCGTACGGATAGCATTGGCAATCCTACCTTGCTTACCGATAATTTTGCCCATATCGCTAGGAGCCACATTAATCTTTACAGTCAGAAGATCTTCTTCCACTTCTTCCGAAACTTCAATTTCTTCAGGATTGTCTATGATGGCCTTGGCTATGTTGTAAATTAAATCCTTCATTTAGACCTCTTATTCTTCAGTAGCTTCCTCGTCTAATTCTTCCTCAGCTGGTTCTTCAGCTTCTGCTTCTTCAACAGGCGCTGCCTCTACCTTAGGAGCTGCTTTGACGATTAGTCCCTTAGATTTAACCTTTTCTCCCTCAACTACAACCGTCTCTTCTTCACTCTCTAAAACACCATTCTCAGAGAATAGTCTTTTCACAGTGTCTGTTGGTTGAGCTCCTGTTCCTACCCAGTACTGAGCTCTTTCAGCATCAATTTTAATCGATACTGGCTTAGTCAGTGGAGAGTAAGTACCGATCTCCTCGATAATTCTTCCATCTCTTGGAGACCTTGAGTCTGCTACAACCACTCTGTAGAAAGGTCTTTTCTTAGCCCCTGCTCTTTTTAGTCTAATTTTAACTGCCATAATGTCCTCCTATATTTTCTATTACTATATTATCTTAGAAAAATGGGTTAAAACCGCCTCTACCCATCATTTTCTCAAACTTACCCATATTTTTCATCATTTTTCTCATCTCTTTGAACTGCTTTAAGAGCCTATTTAACTCCTGGATACTAACTCCAGCTCCCTCAGAGATTCGTCTCTTTCTACTGGCATTAATTATTTCAGGCTTAGTCCTCTCTTCAATAGTCATGGAGAGAATCATCGCCTTAACCCTGTCCAGTTCCCTTTCATCAACATTAATGTTTTTTAACATCTTATTATTGACTCCAGGAATCATAGCTAGTATTTCATCTAGAGGCCCAAGATTTTTCATCTGTTCCATCTGATCTAAATAATCGTTAAAATCAAAAGACTGGCTTCTAATCTTTTCTTCCAGCTCTTTAGCCTGCTTCATATCGATTACCGACTCAGCCTTTTCAATTAGGCTAAGGACATCCCCCATGCCTAGGATTCTAGAAGCCATCCTATCTGGATAAAAGAGCTCCAAATCCTCCATCTTCTCCCCCACACCTACAAACTTAATAGGCCTTGAGGTAACTTTTCGGATAGAAAGAGCAGCTCCACCTCTTGTATCTCCATCTAGTTTTGTTAAAACTACACCAGTAATTCCCAGTTCTTCATTAAAGCTCTCAGCTACATTAACTGCGTCCTGACCGGTCATAGCATCTACTACTAATAGGATATCATCCGGTTGGGTAACTTTTTTGATGGCCGACAATTCGCCCATTAACTCATCGTCAATGTGAAGCCTTCCCGCCGTGTCTATAATCACATAATCCAACCCTTTAGCTTTCGCCTCTTTTAGGGCCGCTTTTGCGATATCCACTGGAGAAACTTGATCACCCATTGAGAAAAAGTCTGTTTCTACCTGTTCAGACACAACCTCTAACTGTCTTATAGCTGCCGGCCTGTAAACGTCCGCTGCTACAAGCATAGTAGACTTACCATCCTTTTTCAGGTAGCTTGCAATTTTACCTGCATGGGTAGTCTTACCCGCCCCTTGAAGACCACAAAGGAGAATTACTCCAGGCCTTCTAGCAGGTGGATTTAACCTAGACTCTTTTTCACCCATTAACTCAGTTAGCTCTTCGTTGACAATTTTAACTACCATTTGGCCAGGTGTTAAACTTTCCATAACCTCTGAACCTACAGACCTTTCCTTAACGGAATCTGTAAAATCCTTAACCACCTTATAGTTAACGTCAGCCTCTAAGAGAGCCATTCTTATTTCCCTCATAGCGGTATTTACATCAGATTCAGAGAGCTTTCCCTTCCCCCTAATGCCGCCTAGGATATCTTGTAATTTATCAGACAGTGATCCAAACATATCTCATCACCTTCCTCTACTGTCAGCTAATAGAACCTTTACATCTTCCTTTATAGCCTTCAGTTTTTCTTCTGCACATGCCTCAGACTCAAGAGTCCTCAACATTTCCTTAAGCCTATTAGAACTACTAATGTTCATATCTAAAAGCTCTAAGTTTTCTTCAATCTCCCTTAGCCTATCTTCGGCCCTTAGGATAAGATTTGAAATAGCTTGCTTAGAAACTCCATTCTCTTCAGCAATTTCCACTATAGAATAATCTTCATAGTAGTAAGCCTTCATTGCTGAATACTGTTTATCACTGAGTAATTTTCCGTAAAAATCTAAAAGTAAGACCATATAAAGTCTAGTATCCATAAAACACCCCTTTGGTCCACTAAGGTATTCTAACCCATGGACTAAGGGGTGTCAAGTTTTTATGTTGACCCTATGAAATTATTGAATCAACAAAGTAATCCGTATCAAACTCCATTAAATCTTCAATACCTTCACCTAGACCGATGTACTTAATAGGTAGGCCCATCTCCCTCTGAAGCCTAAGGACTACTCCACCCTTTGCAGTTCCATCCATCTTCGTGATAATAATACCGGTAATATTGGTCACCGAATCGAATTCCACAGCTTGATTAACAGCATTTTGACCTGTCGTTGCATCTAAAACTAGGAGAGTTTCTACCCTAGCCTCTTCGTAATTACTGTCAATAATCCTGTAAATCTTTTCCAATTCATTCATAAGATTCTTCTTATTGTGAAGCCTTCCAGCTGTATCGCAAATAATAATATCCGCCCCTCTAGCCTTACCGGCTGAGATAGTGTCGAAAACTACTGCTCCTGGATCAGATCCTTCTTGATGGGCAATCATATCTACGCCTACCCTGTCTGCCCAAATCCCCAGCTGATCAATAGCTGCAGCCCTAAAAGTATCAGCGGCCCCAAGAAGAACCGACTTCCCCATCTTTTTATAGGTGTGGGCCAACTTACCTATAGAAGTGGTCTTTCCTACCCCGTTAACACCAACTACCAAAATTACTAAAGGAGTGTCATCTAAATCCATCTTATTGTCCACTCCCTTTTCAACCATAAACTCCTTGACTATAGTGTTTAACTCTCCTTTAATCTCCCCAGGGTCAGTGATATTTTTTACTCTCACATCCTCCCTAAGTCTATCGATAATCTCCATAGTCGAGCTAGCGCCAACATCTGCCATAATAAGAGTATCCTCTAACATTTCAAATAGATCTTCATCGATTTTAGTGAAAGAACCTAGCACTGAATCAATCTTCTTTGACAAGTTTTCCCTAGTCTTGCTTAAGCCCTTTAGGAATCCTGAAAAAATACCGCCAGCTTCTTCTTTTTCCTCTTCCTCTACCGGCTCCACGCTGACAACCTCCAACTCTTCAACTATCTCAGATTCAGCTTCAACTGGCTTATCATCTTCTAGATGAGTTTCTAACATCTGATTATCAAGCTCTTGACCCTTCTCATCCTCATCTTTAGTTTCTTCCTCTAGATCCTCTTCCAAACCTGCCTCTTCTGAAACTTCCTTAAGGTCTTCCTCCTGTTGGTCTATCTTTTCTTTCTCTTCATCCTTTTTTAATCCAAATAATCTTCTAAACATTTGCTTCCTCCTTTAAAGACATACTTAGCACCTTACTAACGCCCTCTTCCTCCATGGTAACTCCATATAGATAGTCTGCTATCTCCATGGTCTTCTTCCTATGACTAATTATTAAAAACTGAATGTCCTCAAAGGACCTCAGATAGTTTATATATCTGGAAATATTTGAATCATCTAGAGCCGCATCAACTTCATCTAGAATACAAAAAGGTGATGGCCTAGTTTCAAATATTGCAAAGAGCAGAGCCACAGCAGTCAAAGCCCTTTCCCCACCTGAGAGCTGGGCTAGAGACCTAAGCCTTTTGCCTGGCGGCTGAACTTCAAAATCTACCCCAGCAGACAAGGGATCATCTCCTAATAACTTTAAATTGGCCTTGCCACCTTCAAAAAGAATTGAGAAAATTCGATTAAAATTCTCATTAATCTCCTCAAATTTCCCAGAAAAGGCAGCCACAATGTCCCTGTCAAGGCCTTTTATAATCTCTAAGATATCTTCCTTAGCCCCAATTAGATCTTCCTTCTGCTTGATATACTGGCCATATTCCTCATCCACATCCCTAAAATCTTCGATAGAGTCATAGCTAAAGTACCCAATATCCCTAACTCTCTTTCGTAGATTTTGAATCTGGCCTTGGTTAGTTTCTACAGGCTCTATGATATCTAACTCGCTATCTAACTCATCTCTGCTGGATAAGAATTCATCTACATAGGCCTCTAGTTCAGCATTAACTTTAGCTAGTAGATTTTCACTTCTAGCCTCTAAATCCCTAGCCTTAAAATCCAAATCATTTTTCTCTTGGGAAAGGCTTAACTTTTTATCCCTGTATTCTTCTACCGACTTCTCTAAGCCTTCTGCCAGCTCCTTTCTATCCGATAAGCTAGTCTGGAATTTTTCAACTTTCTGACAATTGGTTTTTAGCTGATCCTTACTTAGAGCGATAGTCTTCCTCAAGTCTTTAGCCTTGTCATTAGCTGATCTAAGCGCCTCCTGGACCCTTGACTCTTTAAAGCTAGTCTCAGATAAGAGGTCCTGATTGTTGGCAATAGAATTTTCTAAGAGGCTACAATCTCGATCTAGATGTTCAAGCCTATTCATCTCTTGAAGAATCTCCCTATCTACTACCATAAGTTTAGTCTTAAGATCCTCTTCCTGATCCCTAAGCTCTCTATAGTCCTTTTCTAAGTTTTCAATATCTACTTGAACCAAGGGCCCCATCTCTATATCTTCAATTTCCTCAATTTTTTCATTTAGAACCTTTAGTTCATCTGCTAACCTTCTAGACTGATCTTTTTTAATAGCAAGCTCAGTGTCCATAGCCTGGAGTTCAATAGTCTTTTCTTTTATGCCTTCTCTATAAACCTCTAGACTAGCAGCTTTATCTTGATTTATCGCCAATTGACCCTTGAATTTGTCTACAAGTTGATTTCCCTTGTTGGCAATTTCTTGAAGCTTAGCTTCAAGAAATTCCTTATCTCGGTTTATCTCCTTTATTTGGCCTTTTCTGCCAATTAAGGACCCTCCCCTCTGCCTACCACTAGATCCACCAACCATAGAACCACCTCTATTGACAATGTCCCCGTCTAAGGTTACTAGCCTGTTATTATTATTTATCCTAGATACAGCTAAGGCGTCCTCTAGATTTTCCGTAATAATAGTTCGATTTAGCAAATATTGGGCTAAACCCCAAAACCTATCATCTACTTTGACGACATCTGAGGCTAAGGCTAGATACTTAGCCTTCTCCAGGCCTCTAGTATCGGTCCTAGGGTAACTTAACCTATCCAAGGGCAAAAAGCTAATCCTGCCCAAATTATTATCCTTTAAATAGTTAATTAAGACCCTAGCGTCATCACCACTTGCGATTACAATATTTTGCAGCTGAGAACCTAGAGCTAATTCAATAGCCTTTCTATACAAGGGTTCAACCTCTAAAATATCTGCTACCGTACCTAGAATAAGCTGCCTGTATTCAGGCTTATCCTTAACAGATCTAAGGAGATTTTGTATAGGCCTGTAAAAACCCTCGTAATTTTCATGAACATTGGTTAAAATTTCAAGCTTAGACTGAACACTAGACAAAGCTGCCTTCTCAATTCCTTCTATTTCCCTTAGCTTATCAATAGCTTGGCGCAGACTATCAGAATCACTGACTAGCTTCTGATAGTCCTTTTCCTTAGCCTCTAACTCTTCTAATTTCCCGTCTAAATTTTTTTGCAGCAAATCTCTAGCCTCTAATTTAGAAAGTGTCTCCGACTCAACTCTTTCCTGTTGCCAAACATTTTTCTTTATTTGCTCTTCTAAGGAACTAACTAAACCCTGGTTGGTTCTAGTAGTTAAGAGTTGTTTTTCAAAATCAGTCTTTCCTTCTTTAAGCTCTAGTTCTAATTCTTCAATATTTTGCTGGTTGTCCCTTATCTCAATTTCTAGCTTATTTTTATCAGACTTTAGGCTAGATACCAACTTCCTCAACTGATCTCTCTTTTCAGCTTTTTGGACTAACTTCTCCTGATCCTGGCCTATTGATGTAGTCAGACTAGCCTTAGACTCTGCTAACTCATCTAACTGGTTTTTATTGAAATCAAAATTAGACTTTTCTTGGACCAACCTTTCTTCATAAACTCTGATATCAGAAGTCAATTCAAGAAGCTTTGACCTAGTCTTTTCTAATTTAAGCTCTAGCTTATCAACTTCCACTTTGATATCTGAAAGCTCCAGCCTGTCTTTTTGGCTAGTCTCTTCCAGTTCCTCAAGCTGGCCTTGAATTTTATGACTCTGACTCAGGGTCTCATCCTTCTTGGCTAGAAAAACCTTTTGCCTAGTATCTAGTTCCTCTATTTGCTTCTTTAAATAGGAAAGTTGATGAAGCTTTAGCTCGTCTATAGCCTCCAAGCCTTTCTTAGCTTTCTTAGCCTCTTTTTCTAGGTAATCCCTACGCTCCTTCATCTGAGATAGGATATCCACTATCCTCTCTAAGTTTGCCTCAGTCTTCTCTAGCTTCCTTACCGACTCTTCCTTTTTATACTTGAAACTAGATACGCCTGCCGCTTCATCGAAGATATACCTTCTTTCCTCCGGCTTAGAGGATAGGATTTCGTCAATTTTTCCTTGACCTATAATTGAGTAGCCTTCCTTACCTATACCTGTGTCAAGGAACAGCTCTCTTACATCCCTAAGCCTAACCTCCTGCTTATTGATACTATACTCTGATTGACCTTCCCTATAAATCTTACGAGTCAAATTAACTTCCTTGTAGTCTATAGGCAAAAAGCCATCCTCATTATCAAAGACCATCGTCACTCTGGCATAGTTCATGGAAGATCTAGTTTCAGTTCCTGAAAAAATCACATCGTCCATTTTTCCACCTCTTAAGGATTTAGCCGACTGTTCTCCCATAACCCATCGGATAGCGTCTGAAATATTCGATTTCCCACTCCCATTAGGACCTACGATTACAGAGAACTTATCATCAAAATTAAGCTTTGTATTGTCTGCAAAAGATTTAAAACCTTGCAGAACCAGTTCCTTGAGCCTCATATTTCACCGCCTCTTCCTTAAAATCTAGTCTCTTCTTTATACCATCGTACTCTAGCTCTAAAACTCCATCTGGCAAATCCCTAGTCCTATAATTAGTTGCTATACCTAGGTTCTCTAAAGCCCTTCTACCATAAGATTTATAACCACTTGCATAGTTTAAAGTCTGAGAACTAGCGTATATATAGACCTCATTTAGCCTTTGGTCAGCTAGAGACTTAACTATCATATTGCTGTAAAGCCTAGAATAGACATCCTGCTTAAGGGCTGGATGCTGGCTCATTTCTTTCTTGCCGTCTGAATAAAGTCCTAGTCTAGCTATAGGGATAGACTTTGCCTCAAATATTAGAACCAAATCCATAAGCCTAATAATAAGCTCCTCATCATCAATAGGCTTATAAGCCCCTTTCCTATACCTCTCCTCAAGCTCAGTATCTGGCAAGACCTGAGTTGGATAAATTCTCACAAAATCAGGCTCTAAGCTAGCCAAATCCCTAGCAGTCTTCATATCTGCCTCCTTCGGTGACCCGTCCATATCAACCATCATCTGGAGCCCGAGCTTAAAGCCTCTCTCCTTAATAAGCCTAGATGCCTTTACTGCTGAGTCAAAGTATACATACCTTTGGTTATTTCTCAGAACCTCCGGATCAGTAGATTGGACTCCTAACTCTATTGTTTCTACCTGATATTGAGCTAAAATATCTAAGATTTCTCCATCAATATAGTCTGGCCTGGTGGATATCCTTAAGGCTTGAATTTGCCCAGATTTAGTATAATCCCTGGTCTGGTTCAAGAATTTCAACATCTGATCCCTATCTATACCTGTGAAAGACCCACCAAAAAAAGCGAGTTCCACTTTAGTTCCATTCTCAGGAAAATATCCTAAATGTTCTTCAATGAGAGATGAAAGCTCTGGCACTCGCTCTTTATCAGTTATGAACTTTTGATTACAAAACACACAGTCGTTTGGGCAACCTAAATGAGGAATAAAAACTGGGATTATGTAAGACCTAGCCATTGAGAATTCCTATCCTCACAAGGGCCTGTTTGGCCGCCGCTTGCTCTGCACTTTTTTTATTTTTGCCAACGCCACTGCCAAGAACTTGGTCTCCAGAGTAGACATCAATAAAGAATGTTTTATCGTGATCTGGTCCCTCAGATCTCGACAACTTATACTTGATTCTTTGGTCATTTCTCTTCTGGAGTTCCTCTTGTAGCCATGTCTTATAATCGCTAGTCGACTCTACATTGGTCCTTATCTTTGACTCAATCCAAGATTTAAATTTATCCAAAATAATCTCTTGAGTCTTGTCAAAGCCTCCGTCTAAATACAAAGCACCCCATAAGGCTTCAAAAGTATCGGCGATAATCGAGTCCCTTTCCCTGCCTCCGCTAAGCTCTTCTCCTCTGCCTAAGAGCAGAAAACTTTCTAAGTTCAGCATCCTACCAGCTTCAGCAAAAGATGATTCGCAAATTATACTAGCTCTTAGCTTGGTTAAATCCCCCTCTTGGTTTTTGTTTAACTTGCTATATAGGAAATCTGTTACAACAAAGTTTATTACCGAATCACCAAGAAATTCCAGCCTTTCGTTATCCTCTTTTATCCACTTGTTTTCATTAACATAAGAAGAATGAATAAAAATCTGGTTGAGAAGCTCCGGGTCCTTAAATTCATAACCTAAGTCCTTTTCTAATCTAACTAGGTTCAAAGCCCTTTTCTTCAATAAGTTTCCTCCTCAACCGTCTTAGTTATTTCTTCGATAACACCCGCTTGAATAAAATCTATAAGGTTTACAATTCCCTTTGCAATAGCGTACCTATCTGAAGAACCATGAGCTTTAAAAACCGGCTTCTTTGCACCAAGCATTGGCGCTGCTCCCACCTCATCGGAATTTAATATCTTTTTTAAATTTCTGAAAGCTGGCTTTGCTAAAAATCCACCTAGTGAAGTCAATGGATTAGCCTTAATAGACTCTTTTAATACCAGGCCAATAGAATCTGCCACACCTTCTATGGTCTTTAGAACCAAATTGCCAGAAAAACCATCGCAAACAACTACATCGAAATCGTTATCAAGAATGTCATTGGGCTCCACATTTCCAACAAAATTCAAGTCAGACATATTAAGTTCCCTATAGGTTTCTAAAGTCAACTTATTACCTTTAGTCTCCTCTGAGCCAATATTTAGAAGACCAACACTAGGTTCTTCCTTGCCAAAAAGAAATTTAGCATAACTAGTGCCCATCCTAGCAAACTGTACTAGCTGTTTTGGGCTACAGTCCATATTGGCACCAACATCCAAAAACACTGTCGGTCCACTAATTCCAGGAACCAAAATTGTTAAAGCAGCCCTGTCAATATTTTTAATTCTACCGATTATCAAAGTAGCCCCGGCTAGCAGAGCACCCGTAGAACCGGTTGAAAGAACTCCGTCTACCTCTCCTGCCCTTAAAGCCCTAAGAGCTACAACCATTGATGAAAACTTTTTATTCCTGATAGCTGCTACAGGCTCTTCATCGTTGGTAATGACTTCCTCTGCATTCAAAAACTCGATGCCGTACTTGTCTACATCTCTTGGGTCTATACGCCTTCTTATCTCTTCCTCAGGCCCAGATAAGACCAGGGTAAAGTCCTTGCCAGCCTCAAGTGGCATCAAAGCACCTTTAATAACTTCCTGATATCCTAAATCTGCCCCGCAAACGTCTACAACTATTCTCATCTTTACCTTCTTTCAAGAAAAGAAAAAAGGGATAGTGAATCCACTATCCTCTTTATTCTACGTCTAATATTTCACGTCCACCATAATGTCCACATGATCTGCATACTCTATGTGGTAATTTTGGCTCATCACAATTAGGGCACGTTGAAATTGTAACCCTAGGTAATTTATAAGCTGAAGCTCTTCTCGAATCTCTCTTAGATCTTGAGGTTCTGCGCTTTGGTACTGCCATATTGCACCTCCTATAATAAAATAATTGCAAAGTAGCTAACTGATTATACAATTAGCTACTTTCAATGTCAAGATTAAACTATCTTACTGTATTACTTGCAATCAACTAAGCTAGCTGTATCTCTAGCAATCATCAACTCTTCGTCTGTTGGAATTACGTAAACTTTAACCTTTGAGTCATCAGTAGAAATAAGAGCCTCTACTCCTCTAACGTTGTTTCTCTCTGGGTCAATCTTAACTCCTAGGTGCTCAAGATTTTTACAGATATCTTCCCTCATAGAAGCTGAATTTTCACCGATACCAGCTGTGAATACAATAGCGTCAACTCCATCAAGAGCTGCCATGTAAGATCCTAGGTAGTTTCTAACCCTTTGGATAAACATGTCTAGAGCAAGTTTTGCTCTTTCGTTACCCTCTTCTGCAGCATCCTCTAAGTCTCTAAAGTCTGAAGAAAGACCTGAAACTCCGTAAACTCCTGACTTTCTATTAAGCAGGGTGTTAACTTCTGCAGCAGTAAGCCCTTCCTGCTCTTGTAGAAACTGGTCTACAGTTGGGTCAATTGAACCTGACCTAGTTCCCATCATCAATCCTTCCAGAGGAGTTAGTCCCATAGAAGTGTCAAAGCATTTACCGCCCTTGATGGCAGTCAGCGATGAACCATTTCCTAAGTGACAACTAATAATGTTAATGTCTTTTCCATCTACTCCCATAACCTGTGGTGTTCTGTGAGCGATGTACTTATGTGAAGTTCCATGAAAACCAAACTTTCTAATGTCATGCTTCTCATAGTACTCGTATGGAATTGGGTATACGTATACTTCTGGTGGCATAGTTTGGTGGAAGGCAGTGTCAAATACTGCTACGTTTGGCTTACCTGGCGCTAGTTCCTCACAAGCCTCGATACCCATAAGGTTTGGTGGGTTATGTAGCGGTCCAAATTTAACGTAATCTCTAATAACCTGCTTTACCTCTTCGTCGATAATAACCGAGTCAGTATACTTTGAACCCCCGTGAAGTACTCTGTGACCGATAGCACAAATCTCATCTAGAGATTCTATTAAGCCGTGGTCCTCATCTAAAAGTGCGTCAAAAACGTGTTGAATAGCATCGGTGTGGTTCTTCATGTCCTCTTCTAGAACAAATTTTCCATCTTCACCATACTCATGAATAATCCTTGATCCGTTAATTCCAATTCTTTCTACAAGTCCGATTCCAATTACGGATTCATCATCCATATCCATAAGTTGATACTTTAAGGATGAGCTTCCGCAGTTAATAATTAATACTTTCATTTATGCCTCCTCAGTCTAATTTACCTATATATGATATCTTATTAGCAACTTTTAATCAATCATATCTATAAACTATGCTATAATCTAGAAAACGAGGTGAGAAAGATGAAAGTAGTTGGAGTAGTGGCCGAATTTAACCCTTTTCATAAGGGCCATGCTTACCTAGCCCAAGGAGTTAAAAAAGACTTA
>CAZFXW010000031.1:0-13214 GCA_964523385.1 uncultured Peptoniphilaceae bacterium
GCATGTGTTAAGCACGCCGCCAGCGTTCGTCCTGAGCCAGGATCAAACTCTCAATTAAAGTTTGAATAGCTCATATTTAGCTACATATTGTAGCTGGATTGTCGAACCTGACTATCGTATAGTAGGTCCGGAAAATTATTGTTGTATACAAACAACTAGTTTGTACGCTTCCTCAAAGTATTCTCTTTTATTATCAAGGTTCATTCGCCAATGGCGACAAGATTTATTATAACATGTAGGATTTTTCCTGTCAAGTGTTATTTAGTTTTTCTTGTCCGCCGGGGCTTGGCCCCTCAGGCGACTTTTAAATTATAACTGAAGGAATTTCTAAAGTCAAGGACTTTTTGAAGATTCTTTTCAGTTACTGACTGGGCTCTCACCCGAGTCGAAGTATATCTTACCATCTCTTTTTCTTTATGTCAAGGAGTTTTTTACATTTCCTTCGCAATTACCTAAGATTTAAGTATTTAGCCCGGATCTGATACTCCTCTCTCGAGACAGCTTATATATAGTACACTGTATCGATCTTCTTGTCAAGGACTTTCTCAAGTTTCTTTTTGTTTGAAACTTTCGAACTGGTCCCCTCTCGAGACAGCTTGTATATAATATACTGTAGCGAGTTTCTTGTCAAGGAATTTCTGAACTTTCTTCATATTTGAAGTTTTCAGGTTGTCCCCTCTCGAGACAGCTTACATATATTACCTTCTTTCAAAAGTCTTGTCAAGGAATATCTTAAACTATGTTCCCAACTCTGGCACTTGCTCAATTAGTGCCATCAGACCCTCCATGACCTCACCTGGAAGTTCCTTTAATTCCCTTAGCTTATCAATATCTACCATTGCCTTATCTACTTGGCCTATATTTATTAAAAAAACCAGCCTATTATATAGTAGGTAAGGATCAAGGGGATTAATATCTATTCCTTTACTTACTATAGATATTGCTCCTTTGTAGTCCCCATTAGAAAATAACAGAATCGAATAATCTTGGAATAGTTCTTTAAATTCTCCACCTAGCTCTATAGCATCGTCATAATAATGCCTACTATCATTATACTTTTCTAATGTCTGAAAGACTTTTCCTAAGTAATAATTTACAACTGGACCGTCTCTTGTTTTCTTTGATAGGGTAAAATACTCTAAAGCCTTTTCTAAATCACCTCTGGCCATTGCATCTATTCCCAATTCTAAGTTAGCCTCAGGACTAATCCATTCTAGTTTAGTCCTGATTTCTTCCACCATGTTTTCATATTTAGCTTTCTCTAACGCCTTCTTATAATAAAGATAAGCCTTAGCATTTCTATGTCTATCTTCCTCTATAAGGCCAAGCTGGTAATATGCTAAGGGAAAACCTTCATCCTCAATTGTAAGTTCTTCTAAAACTCTAATACTTTCTTCAGCCAGAAAGCCTAATCTATCCCTTTTAGAATACAGGTAGAGCAGTCGTCCGTAATTATATACAGAAAAACTATCGCTCTTATTATATAGATAGGAAAACCTACTATATAGTATGGCCCTTTCATCTTCTCTTTGGTTTAATTCAATTCCTCTACGGCCAATATAGTCATAAACATTATCTATCAAATTTTCTAGTATATCTAGATAATGACCTCTTTGGGGAAACTCTGGGTCCGATGCTAATAATATGACTATTCCATCAAGAATATCTTCTGCAGAAAATCCATGGGCGAACTTAGATTCAATATAACCAGGCATAACACTTTTTTTATAAATAGGATAAGCCTCGCCCCTTAAAAGGGTTCCAGGCTTATTTGCGTCTTTTTTTATTTCAATAAAACCTATATTATCGGTAAATTTATGAAAATATTTGTCTACCTCTCTCATTTGTTAATTTCAAACTCCCTTTTCCTCTTTGATGAATCTTTCAATACTGAATATAACTCACCCTTGTATATTAAGAATACAGCCATTAATAATTGGTTAGACATAATCATTATTAAATCTACAGTTTCTATAGTCCCAAAAGATTTAAAAACATCTAAATCAACAGCAAAGAATATTTTCAAAGGTAGGTATATTATTAGCATGACAAGAATCCAATTAATCGGATTTAATTTGATGAAATCTAGGCTATTATATATAGAATCATAGGAATAAGCTCGGCTAATATAAATGTTTTCTGCTACTGCAGAATAAATTAAGAAAATCACCGTTCCAAACAAGAAACCCAACAAATTTGCCCTGTTCATACCTAAGCCTCCTATTATAAGCTCTGAAAAAATCAGGTTAAAAACTAGCTCAATAACATAGTAAGTAAAAAAAGCTGTTATTGCTGGGGACAAATACGCTAGAAAAGCTTCTTTAGTTCTTCTATAATCAATTGACTGATCCATCCTAATATATAGAAGAGTGTATAGGAGGTGGGAAAACAAACAGCCCTTAATCAAATATAATATAATTCCACCCGCAAAACCCAGTCCTGATAAAATCCTACTCGCCCCTAAAAATACAAAAGAATATATAAATAGATGTAAAAGTAACTGTGGAATATATTTAATTTTTCCCAAGGTTCCCCTAATAGTTAGCTTTTGAACAATAATAAAATCTTTCATGACACCTCCTAGCCGACCTTAAAGTCGACAATTTTAACTTCTCCACCAGTATTAATAAAAAAGTAATAATAAATTCCCTTTTCCTTGTTTTTTAAATTCCTATGAAAAACCTCGACCACAGAATCCCTAAGAGCATTCTTAGGGTCTACACCAAGTTCTAAAAAAACATCCTCTTCTTCTACTAAAAGTTTCCTAATAAGCTCGTTGTCTGCCTTAGGGTTATAATTCCTGAGATTAAAGACACTGGTTCTTCTATTGCCATCTGCATAGAAATCAAAGATAATTTTTTCTGATATTTCATCATAGCCCATCATTTCAGCGAAGTTATGTAGTATGTTGTAAAGATCAATGTTTGAGATTCGATCATAAATATAACCCATCTCTTCCCAATAATTTCCCAAAGTTTGATAATAATCCCAAGGACTTTCAAATTTATTTAATAAATATCTATTAGATAGACTAAACTTATCAACACTATAATAGCATTCCACCATATGCTCAACATTTTTAATATCTAAAACTTCCTTATAGCTAAGCCATCGGTTAGAGATTACCTCGTATGGTGCATATTCTGAAAACCTATAACAATATTCATCGACCTTAGCCCTTAAGGGGGATCCCCTCAACAGCTTTAAAAAACCTAGTTGTATTTTATCTGGTCTAATTGAGTGGAGGTCATTAAATGATTGCTTAAAACTATCATAATCTTCGTAAGGAAGACCTGCTATCAAATCCATGTGAATATGTGCCCCTGAAGCAATCAATTCTGATGATTTAACTGATATTTCCTCAAAACTACCAACCCTTTTTATTGCCTTAGCGGTTTTTTCATTAGTAGTTTGAAGGCCTAGCTCAAACTGAAAAAGATCCTCTCTAGCTTTCTTTAAGATTTCCATCGTGTCCTCTCTAATTAGAGAAGGATGAAGCTCTAAATGGAAGGTTGTATGACCGTTATCATTATTAATCAAATAACTTAGGATTCTATCTTGGTCCGGGTTAAAGTTAAATGACCTATCTATAAACTTTACTAAATTTACCCTTTCATCAAGCATAATCTGAAGCTCAGCTAAGACAGTTTCAATATCCCTGAATCTAACGCCTGTCATATGGGCTGATAGGCAAAACTCACAATTATAAGGGCAACCCCTTGACGCTTCGTAGTAAACATACTTGTTTTCAGCTATATAGTTATTATTTTCATATAAAATTGGTAAGTCCTTTAAATCCTCTAACTGAGCGAAAACATGGCCACCCTTATACCCATCCTGGCTCCTGACCATAATGCTTGGATCTCTTAGCTCTTCGCCATAGAAATGTCTAATAAGAGAGGGGAAGTTTACCTCCCCCTCTCCTACCATGACATAATCTACAGGTGCCCAATCCATAAATTCTGCCGTGTCAAAGGAAACTTCTGGGCCACCAGCAAATATAATATATGATGGGTCAATTTCCTTTAAGTCCCTGATTAATTCGCCAACCATCTCCCTATTCCAGATGTAAACTGAAAATCCAATGTGGGTGTAGCCACCTCTAACGAGCTTGCGCAATATATCTTCTTTTTGCTCATTTATAGTAAAATCAAGGATATCGATGGATGCCATATCAGAGCAAGCTTCCTTTAAATATTTAATTGCAAGATTGTCGTGGGAGTACCTGCAATTTAAGCCACATAGGCCGATAGAAATCATTACATTTTCTCCGGAGACTTAATCCCCAGTAAACCTAATCCATTTCTTAAGACATCTCTAGTAGCTTCTAGTAAAGAAAGTCTTGCTTTCTTCACACTCTCATCCTCTTGATTCAAAATTGGACAAGCATTATAAAATCTATTAAATGTCTGAGCAATTTCTATCAATTGCCTAGCCACGTAGCTAGGTTCGTATTTATCATGAGCATCGATAAGCTTTTCTGGGAAGTAGTATAAAGCTTTAGCCAGATAATACTCTTCATCTGAAGTTAAAAGGGAATAATCAATATTACCTTTATTAAGCTGCCCTGCTCTTTCTAAAATACTATTAGCCCTGGCAATAGTGTACTGGAGGTATGGTCCAGTTTCACCTTCAAAACTCAGCACTTCATCCCAATCGAATACATAATCCTTTATCCTAGAATTATAAAGCTCTTGGAAAATAATAGCCCCAATTCCAACTTCCCTAGACACTCTTTCCTTATCCTCAAGACCAGGGTTCCTCTCCTCAATAATGTCTCTAGTTTTCTCTATAGCTGAGTTGAGAACATCCTCTAGGAATACTACCTGACCTCGTCTAGTCGATAAGGTTTGGTCCCTAAGGCTGACCATGCCAAAATTTACATGGACGCATTCCTTGGCCCAAGGATAACCCATTTTTTCCAAAACCGTAAATAGTTGTTGGAAGTGTAAGTTTTGCTGACTAGCTACAACGTATATATTTTTGTAAAAGTCATACTTATCTTTTCTATAAATTGCAGTAGAAATGTCCCTAACGATGTAAGTACTTGTACCATCACTTTTTGTGATAATTGGATTTGTGAGACCCTCATCTTCTATTTCAACTATTTCAGCCCCGTCATCTTTTACTAAAAGATCCTTTTCTCGTAAAAGCTCTAATGTTTGATCTACAAATTGAGATGAATAGGCTTCACCATTATAAGAGTCAAATTCTACTCCAAGCATCTCATATACTCTATCAAACTCTTCCAGGCTTAAATCTTTAAACCAATTCCAAAGCTCAAGAGCCTCAGGATTCTTATTCTCCAGTTCTCTGAACCAGTACCTAGCTTCTTCCATTTTACCTTCATCTTCCTCGGCTAGATCATTATACTTAACGTATAGTCTTAACAATTCTCCTATAGGGTCTTCTTTGAGTTTTTGGTCATCTCCCCACAATTTATAGGCAGCAATCATCATCCCAAATTGTGTGCCATGATCACCTATGTAGTTAATAGCTACCGTATCATAACCTAAAAAATCGTATACTTTTTTAATTACATTTCCAATTAATGTAGATCTGATATGACCAATATGAAAGGGTTTAGCAATGTTAGTAGAGGAATATTCTACGATAACATTTTTTCCATCACCTAGGTCACTTGAACCATAAGCTTCTTTTTTCTCCTCTATTTCTTGAATTACATTCCTTATTAAGTCTTCTCTATTGATGAAAAAATTAATATATGGCCCCATAGGCAAAGCTTTTTCAAAATTACTGCCCAAATCTATTTGATCAGCTAGTTCTTGGGCAATGATATTAGGCGCCTTTTTTAACTCCTTCGCTAAAACAAAGCACGGAAAGGCATAGTCCCCCATTTGTTTATCAGGTGGGATTTCAATAAATTTGTAAATTTCTTCAATATTCAAAGCTATGTTTAAATCTGATAATGCATTTGCTACCTCTATTTTATAATCCTTCATTTTTCCTCCTACTTAAAGCTAATAATAGTTACACCACTACCGCCTTCACCAAATTCACCAAGTCTCTTGCTCTTAATAAGCCTATGCCTATCAAAATAATCTTCTAATCCCTTTCTCAAGGCCCCTGTTCCCTTACCATGTATTACTATCAATTCTTCTAAGCCAACTAAAAATGCATTGTCTATATATTTATCCAATTCATAAATTGCCTCTTCAACATTTTTACCTCTTAAATCAACTTCCCTGTCAATATTTTGGCTTGTTCTCTCCTTGATAATATTTTTTATCGTCGTCTGAGACTCTTCCTCTGCTTTAGATACAACTCTTCTCACATTGTCTACGTTTGAGTTTACCTTAAGAATACCTATCTCAACAACAATATTTCCTCTTGAGTCCGGTAATTCGATAACAGAACCTGACTCACCTAGGGCTAACACCTCAACTTCATCACCTAGCTTCAGTATTCCTAGGTCCTCATCAGACTTAATATCTAGAATGTTTTCACTATCGGTAAGTTCCTTTCTTTGCTCTCTTAGAGATTCAGTGATTTCTTGGGTCTTCCTAGCCATCTCACTAGACTTAGATGTTTTCCCTAACTTTCTAATCTGCCTAATAGCCAATCTAGCTTCTTTCTGAGCATCTTCTATAATTTTCCTAGCCTCTCGCCTAGCTTCTTCTCTAGCATCATCTCTTTGATCCTCTAGCCTCTGAATCCTCCTATCTAGATTCTCTCTGTCCTGTCTTAGCTTATCTTTCTCAATATTAAGCTGCCTACTTAGGATTTCCATCCGCTTTCTCTCAGCCTCAATATCTGCTAATACACCTTCAAAATCTTGTTCTCCCTTGGACAACAGGTCTTCTGCTTGAGATATGATACTAGGAGATAAACCTAGTCTTCTAGATATTTCAAAGGCATTTGACTTTCCAGGAAGGCCAATAACTAGCTTGTAAGTTGGCATTAGATTCTCAACATCAAATTCAACAGAGCCATTCTCTACGCCCTCTTGACTAATAGCATAGGTTTTTAACTGAGAATAGTGAGTTGTTGCAATTGTCCTAATCTTTCTATCTAAGAGTAAGTTTAAAATTGCCATCGCCAGAGCTGCCCCTTCTGTCGGATCAGTTCCTGCCCCTAATTCGTCAAATAACACTAAGGAATCTTCATCTACTTTTTTAAGTATTTCAATAATATTAGTCATATGAGAAGAAAAAGTTGATAGGGACTGCTCAATACTTTGCTCATCACCTATGTCGGCAAAAACTTGGTTAAAAATTGATACCCTTGAACCTTCTTCAGCAGGTATATGAAGACCTGCCATGGTCATTAAGCAAGCTAAACCCACTGTCTTTAGACTTACTGTTTTTCCTCCTGTGTTTGGCCCGGTTATTACTAATGTAGTAAACCCATCGCCAAGTTTTATAGAAATTGGAACAACACCTGGCCCAAGAAGAGGATGTCGCATGTCGATTAGATCTATGGTCTTGTCTTGGCTAACCACTGGTCTTGTTCCATCCATGGCCAAAGCTAATTTTGATCTAGCAAAGATATAGTCTAATTCACTTAGCACCTTTTTATTGATAATTATCTCATCTTTTCTATCTGCCGCCTTAGCTGATAGCCTAAGAAGAATTCTATTGATTTCTTCCTCTTCTTCCCTTTCAAGCATAAGAATCTCATTTCCTATATTTACGACAGCCATAGGTTCCATAAAGACTGTCTGCCCGGAAGAAGATTTATCATGGACGACCCCAGAAAACCTACTTTGATACTGGGACTTTACTGGCACAACATACTTCCCATTCCTTATAGTCACTATAGGTTCCTGCAGTAGATTCTTGTTTGCCCTAGAGCTAACAATTTGATTCATCTTAGCATCTATTTCCTCAGTTTTCCTGTTTAGGCTCCTTCGGATGTTCCTTAGTTGACCACTTGCATCATCTGAAATTTCATCTTCAGAAATAATTGCCCTCTCTATCTCTTCCTCTAAGTAGTAAAGGCTAGTTAACCTTGATCCCATATCTTGAATTATGGGTATTTCTAGTTCGTCCTCATCGAAGTCTATATATTCAATAAATGCTCTAGCTCCCCTTAGTAAATCAGCGATTGCCAAAATTTTTGCAGGTGATAATCTTCCACCTTTGCCCGCATAAACCAAGGACTCTTTTAAGTCAGTAATTCCAAAGAGAGGTGGTTGGCCGAGTTTGCCAATGGCCTTTACCCCCTCTTGGGTCTCTCTTTGCTTTTGCTCTACAGATGGTAAATCTGTAATCGGCATAGTAAGTCTACATTTCTCCTTACCAAGGGAAGAGCTAGCCATATCTTCCAGCATATTTATTATCTTGCCATATTCTAAAACCCTTAGAGTTCTCTCATCCATTATAAAACCCCTCTTGTGTAGTGTCCCTCTTTGCAATCAATATTTATAGATTTAAGCTGACTCCAGTCTTTAGATTTTATCGATGCTAAGTAGAGGTCTAACACCTTTAAATCCTCACTGGTTTCAATTTTTATAAACTTACCATACCCATCCATCTTATCTAGCAGATTAAAACCAGAGATAGGCTTCATGTCTCGAATCCTAGTATACTTTTCTTTCCTATCCAGAATATATTGATCCTTCTCTCCCTTTAGCACCAAGCCTTTTTGGTATGGACATTCATTACAACGAAGGTTACAAGAAGGCATAATTGATGCTGGACAATGCTGACTGACCATCTCATCAGGCCTCCCATAGAGAAAGATATCAATATCTATACTCCCTTCAATCTCCGCAATTTCATCTAAGCTGAGCTCTGGGCTCATAATCACTCTGCTGATGCCAAGGTCTTGGAAGTGTTTAGAGCTATAGGAATTCCACATGTAGACAGACGGCCCCGCAATTATATCAAAGCCTAATTCTAGACCAAGCTCATATTCCCACAAGTTGGATATAACTATACCCTTAATTCTTGATGAGTTAAGGCTTAGTTCCTGAATAAGATTGTCTAAATCCTCATTTGTTGAAACTGGTCCTAGAGCATAATATAGATTGTCCATATTAGAAAACTCTAAATCTGATAGATCCTCAGTAATAATCCTGTCAATCTTATCCAGATTTACAGAATCTACGAGTTTAAGACTAGGAACCTGTAAAGACAATCCGTAAGATTCCCTATCTTTCTTACTTCCCAATGGCTCAAACTTGGGTCTTGCACAAGTTCTTGTCAATTGGCTTGATCTTTTCATAAACAAGTCAACAGCTTGACGTCTCAGCTCATTTAATTCTCCAGCTGACAAGAAAGACTTTCCATCAGTTTTTACTTCTAACTTATCTAAGAAAAAAAATGTTTCTCCTAGCTTAGATAACTGTCTAAAGGCCAAATCATAGTCTAAGGGACGGTTCTGGGCCTTATCTGGGGAATCAGCAAATATTTTAACACTAAACAAATTGTTGTATAGCCTCAAACTGATTTCCTCATCTTGGAAAACCTCTAGCACCATAGAAATTGGACCCTTCCTCTTATATAATTCCTCTTTGAAATCCTTTTGACCATATAAGCGAGAGTGTTCCTTATAGACAAGGCTTCCCTCTAAGGCATCATGAAAATCCACTAAGTTCATCCTATCTAGAGCCTTATATTCCTGGGTAGTTGTTATACTAAAGCTTCTTCTATCTAGAGTCAGCCTTAAGCCGTCTCCTTTATCAACTGGCTGATTGAAGACTAACCAGCCATTTTCAACCTTACCTACAACTAGTCCACTTTCCCCATACATTTCTAAATAATCTTTACCATAAGCATTTCTCAGACTTCCCTTGGTAAAGCTACGATTGGAAACAACTTCTATATCTGGTCTAGACTCAATTTTATTTAGGAGAGATTTATAATATTTAGCCGACACATAAGTATATTCAGGCCTTTTCATCCTTCCTTCAATTTTAAAAGAATCCACCCCTAACTCTTCCAATCTTCTAGCATCTTCAGCCGTATGTAGGTCTCTAGGGCTAAGCAAATATCCCCTAGCAATCTCTTTCCCATTTTCCAATAAGAAGTAAGCTTTTCTGCACGGCTGGGCACATCTACCTCTATTACCGCTTCGATCCCCAATCATCGAAGACATTAAACACTTGCCCGAGTACGACACGCAAAGGGATCCATGGCCAAAAACCTCTATCTCTATACCTTTGTCCACTAAGTCCTTTAGTTGATTAAATGCAACTTCCCTAGCTAATGTTACCCTTCCAAAGCCTTGGTCCTTTAAATAATTAAGAGCAAAATTATTATTGACTGAGTTTTGGGTACTCGAATGAAGTCCTAAATCTGGTAAAAAATGTGCAATTAAAGATGCCAATCCATAATCTTGGACGATAACAGCATCTACTGATCTCTTGTACAACTCATACACAAAGGAGAGCGCAGACTCCAGCTCTCCTTCTTTTACGAGTGTATTTACAGTTGCATATACTTTTAATCCAAAATGATGTGCTACAATCACTGCCTCTTCAATTTCCTCTAAGGAAAAATTACTGGCATAGGCTCTGGCGCCAAATTGATTACCAGCTAAATAAACAGCATCAGCTCCCCCGTAAATTGCTGCATAAAGCATCTCCACATTTCCTACTGGAGCTAGTATTTCCATAGTCATTATTTATCGCCAAGCTCTTCTAACCTAGTCACAATCTCCTGATATTGTTTTTCTATGCCCGACATCTCTTCCTGCATCAGGCTTAGATTATTCATCAGTTCATCTATTTCTTGGCTCTTCTTTTCAGATACCTTTAAATTGCTTTCATTTTCTTCCTTTAACTTTGAGTATCTGTTGTTGATATCGCTAATAGTATTTAGAGAGCTGACTAAATCATCCTTTAATTTAACCACAGACTCTTCAAGTTCTTCTTTTTCCTTACTAACCCTTTCAGCTTCTTCTGAAATTGTCTGGAACTTTCGAATTGGCTCCTTAGACTCTTCAACAAGTGAATCGTACTTATCTTGCATATCAAAAAGTTCACCTGTTATATTCATCATAGAAAGAACGTAAGCCATATTTTGATTTAATCTTGCACCCGAGGATTTGGTTTCGGCAATTTTTGAGTCTACATATGAAGCCACCCTTATTGTCCTGTCATCCTCAGCATCAGCAACTAGGGTATATTTTATTCCATCTACTACTACTTCGACCTTATGTGGATTTGCCATCTTTTCTCCTACTTTCTTAACGATATTCCAAGCTGTGATTCTAGCCTATCCATAATTTCTGCTTCCACCTGGTTAACCTCTTCATCTTTAAGAGTCTTAACCGGAGATGCATATACAATTTCATAGGCCATAGATTTTTTATCACTCTCTATTTGACTTCCCATGTAGACGTCGAAAAGAATCACTTCTTGTATTAAATCCGAATCTACTGACTTTATTGCCTCTTCTATATCTTTAGCTTTCAGGTCTCTATCTACTACAAATGCTAAATCCCTTACAACTTTGGGAAACCTAATATAAGGCTTGTAGAGTCTTTGGAGCTTAGCATAAGGATAAAGGACTTCAATATCAACCTCAGCTATATATACCCTGTCTCTAAAGGCATAACTATCCATAAGCTCGTATGAAACTTCTCCTAAAATAGCTACTTCTTTATTATCATAATAGACCTTTGCACACCTTCCTGGATGGAAAAAAGGACTATCCGACTCTGATGAAAACTCAACCCCTTCAATACCAACTCTATAAAAAAGCTCTAAGAATTTACCTTTGAACTTATAAAAATCAACATCACCATATTCAGCCATAACTAATTTTTTATCCTGAATATATTGGTCCTGATCTTTGTAAAAAACATTACCTAGCTCAAAAATACTAAATCTATCTGCCCCATTTTTCTGATTTTTTGATAATATATCCAAAGCATTCGGCATTATTGAAGATCTCATAACTGAAAACTCTTCACCTAATGGATTTTTAATTTCTATATTATCTTTATAGAGTTCAGGCTTTAGCCTTGCTTTAGTGTTCTGCCTTGGACTAACAAAGGAATAGCTGACTGTTTCACTAAATCCCAATCCTTTTAGAGTTGACTTAAGTCTTTCATCAATCTTCTTATCCATAGATATGCTACCTATACCAAACTCTCCTTCTAACGGTAGTGGTTTGATATTATGGAAACCATAAAGTCTTCCAACTTCCTCAGCTATATCCTCTTTTATTGACAAGTCCTTTCTATAGCTAGGAGGGATTGCATAATCTTGGCCATCTTCAGATACCACACCAATATTTAACCTCTCCATATACTCATAGATTGCCTCTTTTGAAAGATCCAGCCCCAGTAGAGAATCTATTATTTCGTAATCAATTGGAATTCGAACTTCCTGATTCTCCGAATTATCTTGGACATGAAGCTCCTGACTTATTTTAGCATTAAAAATCTCCTGGGCTAGTGAGCAAACCCTATCTAGAGCATAGACTGAGCTCTTCTTATCCACGCCTTTCTCAAACCTATTAGAAGCCTCCGATCGCAGCTGAAGTCTTTCTGATGTTTTCCTTATACTATCCTTATCAAACACCGCTGATTCTAGGAGAATTCTCCTTGTATCTGGCCCTACTTCAGCATCAAAACCACCCATGACTCCACCTAGACCTACAGGTCCATCTTTATCGGCTATAACGATATCGCTTGTTAAAACCTTTCTATCTTCTCCGTCAATAGTTTTAACAACTTCACCTTCTCTCCCACCTCTTATATATAAGACTTTTCCTGATATTTTATCTAAATCATAGGCGTGAAGGGGTTGGCCGGTTTCTAACATTACAAAGTTAGTCAAATCTACTATATTGTTAAGAGGCCTCATGCCAGCTTTCATAAGGTAATTCTGAAGCCAGTTAGGGGATTCACCAATGACTACATCCTCAATAACTCTAAGAGAAGCGTAACTACACTTTGGCGTCTGAATAGATACCCTTTCAAAAAGATCTTCACCAAAACTTTTATCAAAACTAACTTTTGGAAGCTCGATTTCCGTATTTGTAGTTGCAGCTACTTCTCTCGCCATTCCTATAACAGAAAGACAGTCGGGCCTATTTGGTGTTATTTCAAACTCAATTACTACGTCATCTAAATCAAGAGCCTGGGAAATCGGTGTGCCAGGTTTAAAATCATCATTAAAAATCAAAACCCCATCTCGATACGCTCTGGGTATAACCGAGTCTTCAAATCCAAGTTCCTCATAAGAGCAAAGCATACCGAAAGATTCTTCGCCACGCATTTTCGCTTTGGAGATTTTA
>CAZFXW010000031.1:13224-13459 GCA_964523385.1 uncultured Peptoniphilaceae bacterium
AATCCCTTGCTTCTATCTTTAACCCATCATCCAAAACAGCTCCTGGTAAAGCAGCGGCCACCATAGCACCTTTGTAAACATTAGGCGCTCCTGTAACTATTTTAACCTTCTGATCTCCCACATCTACATGACAGATGACAAGCTTGTCAGCATTTGGATGTTCTAATAAATCAACTATCTTACCAAGAACTATATGATCAGCATTTCCATCCCAATATCTAAGAGATTCAACATT
>CAZFXW010000031.1:13530-15824 GCA_964523385.1 uncultured Peptoniphilaceae bacterium
ATCTGCCAACTCCTTGGGATCCTTACTTATATGTAAGTATTTTTTAAGCCAATTAATAGGTATTAACATACATTCTCCTTAAAACTGTTTTAAAAATCTTTTATCGTTATCAAACAGCAGTCTAATATTATCTATTCCATATTTAACCATCGTTATCCTATCCACACCCATTCCAAAGGCAAAGCCTGAGTATTTGTCTGGATCAATCCCACAATTTCTCAAAACATTAGGATGGACCATTCCACAGCCTAGAAGCTCAAGGGCCCAGCCAGTAAAATTACACACTTCACAGCCCTTCCCTTGACAATCGAAGCAAGATACGTCGACCTCTGCTGATGGTTCGGTAAATGGAAAATGGTGAGGTCTAAATCTAGTCTTTACTCCCTCTCCAAATAAAGCCTCTACAAAGGAGTTTATCGTGAAAATTAAATTAGCCATTGAAATATTCTCACCTACTACCAAACCTTCTATTTGGTGAAACATAGGCGAATGGGTGTCATCGACATCGTCAAACCTAAAGGTCCTTCCGGCACTTATCATTTTAATTGGAGGCTGGTTTTCCATCATATATCTTATCTGAACTGGAGAAGTGTGTGTTCTAAGAACATGATCTTCATCTATATAGAATGTGTCACTTGGACCAATTGAAGGGTGATCTTTGGGAAAATTTAAATACTCAAAATTATTAGCCACCGATTCTATCTCAGGACCATCAACTACATCAAATCCCATATCTCTAGAAATTCTTTCTAATTCGTCAATTGTTTCCATTAAAGGATGGTTATGCCCAGGTTCAAAAGAGTAAAGATTAGCTGTAACGTCAAGGCTTTCCTCTTGAACTCTTTTATTTCTTTCTGCTAACTTTAAGCTTTCGAATTTGTCCTCTATAGCTCCACTAATCTCATCTCTAACTTCATTAGCATAACTACCCATTACAGGCCTTTCCTCAGGACTTAATTTTCCCATCCCCCTTAATATTTGGGTAAGGTCACCTTTTTTACCTAGTGTCTTTACTCTACACTCTTCTAAGAGTTTCTCATCTTTAGCATTATCTATCTCTTTAAGAACTCTTTGCCTGAGTTCCACTAACTCTTCTCTCATCATTTCCTCCATTTATACACATATTAATACCACAATTATATAACAAGGCTATGCCTTATTCAATTGAGCATAATTTAGTCCTAGGTATAACCTTCCTTTTTATAAACAAAAAAATAGCCACCGAAGTGACTATTTTGAAAACTCATACATGGCTATTGAAGCAGCTATGGCAGCATTTAGGGAATTTAATCTCCCTCCCATGGGTATATTGATAACAGAATTGGCCAATTCTAAGATTTCTTCACTAACGCCATGGGATTCTGAACCAATTGCCAATATTGTTTTGTATTTTCTTTGAACTGAGCCTACTTCAACTGAGTCGTTAATATCTGTAGCGTAGAGGTAATATCCTTCTCTTTGAAGTTCCTTAACACCATCCAAATCTACATCTGTAACGTCTACTCTGAAAATCGAGCCCATAGACCCTCTTAGGGTCTTAGGATTGTAAATGTCTACACAGTCTCCATAGGTTAGTACCTTAGTGAAGCCAAAAGCTTCACATGACCTTATGATTGTACCCATGTTTCCTGGATCCCTGATGCTATCAAGAAGCAAAATCCTGTCCGCTTCAATCTCTTCCTCTTCCTTCATTTTTAGAACTGCTATAATTCCTTCTGGGTTCTTCATAGTACCCATGCTCCTAAAGGTAGAGTCTTCAACTATGTAAGTCTTTTCCTCGTCTACAAATAGGGTTTTTTCACTATTCTCAACAAAAAAACTCTCACTCATAAAAAGGTGACTTACCTCAATATCATTTTCTATAGCTTCATTTACCAGTTTGTATCCTTCAGAAAGAAAGGACCTGTATTGACTTCTATATTTTTTCCTGCTCAGAGATCTAACCCACTTTATTAGGCCATTATCTCTGCTTCTTATGTAATTCATAATAATAGGCATAAAATACTGCCACCTAGTTTAATAGGTAGCAGGTTTCTTATGCATTTTTCGCTAGCTCCACAAGCTTGGAAAAACTTTCTGGGTCATGTATTGCCATTTCAGAAAGATTTTTTCTGTTAATTTCAATGTTTGATTGCTTTAAGCCGTGCATAAACTTGCTGTAGCTCAATCCGTGCTCTCTAGTAGCAGCGTTAATTCTCGCAATCCAAAGTTGTCTGTACTGTCTTTTCTTTTGTTTTCTCCCAATGTAAGCGAAGTTTAGAGCCCTTGCAACTGATTGCTTGGCAGTTCTAAAC
>CAZFXW010000032.1:0-14890 GCA_964523385.1 uncultured Peptoniphilaceae bacterium
AACTATTAAAAATAGTAGGCCTAGAGGATAAGGCAGATGTCCTGTCCAAGAATCTGCCTTATGGTGAGCAGAGAAAGCTGGAAATAGCCAGGGCTCTGGCGACAGATCCTAAGCTTCTCTTTCTTGACGAGCCAGCAGCAGGCATGAACCCTAATGAAACCAATGACTTAGTTAGGCTTATCAACGAGATAAAAAATGACTTTAATCTAACCATTATCTTAATCGAACACGATATGGGCCTGGTTATGAGTCTATGCGAAAAGATTTTTGTTATGCAATACGGCAAGTTAATCGCCCAGGGAGACCCTGAGACGGTTAGAAATGATGAAAAAGTAATCGCAGCTTATTTGGGGGATGCATAATGTTAAAGGTAGAAAATTTAAGCACCTATTACGGTGCTATCCAAGCCTTAAAGGATGTAAGTTTAGAGGTTGTTGAAGGAGAAATCCTCTCCCTTATTGGAGCCAATGGAGCTGGTAAGACCAGCCTTTTAAATACAATTTCAGGTATTATTAGATCTAAGGAAGGTAGTATTTCCTTTTGCGGAGAAGATATCACTAGGGCTCAGGCCACAGATATTGTAAAGAAGGGGATAATTCACGTTCCAGAGGGAAGAAGAATATTTTCTGGCATGAGCGTAAAGGAAAACCTACTTATGGGTGCCTATTTAAGAAATGATAAAGATGGCATCAAAGAGGATTTGGAAAAGATATATGAGAGATTTCCTAGGCTTAAGGAGAGGTTGACTCAAGATGGAAACACCCTTTCTGGAGGCGAGCAGCAGATGCTAGCTATAGGCAGGGCTCTTATGTCTAGACCAAAGATTCTGCTTTTAGATGAACCTAGTATGGGTCTAGCCCCATTACTTGTTAGGGAAATTTTTAATATCGTTGAGGAAATCAATAAGACGGGAACCACTATTCTCTTGGTTGAGCAAAATGCCAGCATGGCCCTAAGGATTGCAGATAGAGGCTATGTGTTAGAAACTGGCTCAATAGTTCTTAGTGGAACTGGAAAAGAGCTAGCAAGTGACCCTAGCGTTAAGAAAGCATATTTAGGAGGTTAATATGTACGTAAAGGACATGATGATAGAAAATCCCATAACTATTGGGAAGGATACTAAGATTACCGCAGCTCTGGATTTGATGCTTGGAAATAATATCCATAGACTTCCAGTAGTCGACAAGGCTGGAAATCTAATTGGTATAATTACAGAATCCTTGATTAAAGACGGTGCTAGCACGAGAGCTACTAGCCTTTCTATATATGAACTCAACTATCTACTTTCTAAAACCGAAGTTGAGGAAGTTATGATTAAGAAGGTTATAACCATAGATAAGGGGGCATTCGTGGAAGAGGCAGCCCGTATAATGAGAGAGAACAATATTGGATGCTTGCCTGTAGTAGAAGAGGGCAAGGTTATAGGTATAATAACCACTAACGATATCCTTGATGCTCTGATGAATCTTCTTGGATATAGGTCAAATGGTTCTAAATACATCATTAGGATTGAGGAAGATAGGGTTGGCCTCTTAGAGACAATCTCTAGTACCTTCCACAAGGAAAATGTAAGCATTTCAAATATGTCTATTTTTTATGGCAAAGAGGATATAGATGTAATTGTCATAGCCCATAATGAGAATTACGATGATATGAAGTCAGCACTGGAAAAGGAAGGCTTTAATGTCAGTTACGCTGGCCTCCATAGACCATTAGATTAGATTAAGCCCGAGAAATCGGGCTCTTTTTATTTGGATCTGGTTCTTGATTGAGAAAATGACTAATCTATAGTAAAATAGTACTAGTTTAAAAGGGGGAATGCAAATGTTAATGCAAGATTTTTTGTTGGCTAGAAAATCAAACAGAAACTTTAAGGCCAAGTCACTTAGCAAGGACCTCGTTGGAAAAGTTGAAGTGCTATTACAGGACATTAACTCTAAGGAAGAGGGTATAAGCTTTAAGCTTCTTACCGATGGGAAAAAGGTCTGCAAAGACCTGGATGGCAAGGCGGGTTATAGCGGAGTCATGATTGAAGCTCCAGCCTACATAAGCTTGCATGTAGAGCATAAGACGCCTGAGGAGTACATAAGAGGAGCCTACGGTTTCGAATCTCTTGTAACGGAATTAAAGAAGATAGGCCTTGGATCCTGTTGGATAACAATGGCTGCTCATGAAGAGGAAGAGATTAACCGAATTCTTGGAGTTACAGTGGGGACTGTCAAGTACCTTCTGGCAATTGGAGAGCCAAGGAGAGAGTTTAACTTTGGTCAGGCTGCTTCTAGCGATAGGCTAGCCATTGAAGACTTTGTCTTTATCGGCAGTTTTAATAGGCCGGCCACCATGGAAGAACTTGATAATATGAGGCTGGGAGATTTATTTTTCTATGTAAGAATGGCGCCCTCATCTTACAACGAACAGCCTTGGAGATTCTTAATCGAAAATGGAGGAGTTACCCTCTATGCAGCAGGCAATGCAGAAGGCAAGGTTAATTACGATACCTATGTGGACTGTGGAATTATTATGTACTACTTTGATGCACTAGCTGAGAGTCTTAGCCTAGATAGCGGCTGGGATATTGAGGTAGAAAAGAATGGTGAGTACGTAAAGATAGGAAGAAGAAGTTTATAGACGAAAGTGGGCTGGCTGTTTACAGCCAGCTTTCTTTTTATAAGGAGCAAAGATGATAATAATAAAGACAGAAGAAGAAATTGAATTGATGGCCAAGGCTGGGGAAATTGTAGCTGAAACTCACAAGATGCTTAGGAATGTTATAAAAGAAGGTATTTCTACTATGGAAATAGACCAGGCGGCAGAGGAGTTTATAAGATCCCGTGGAGGCATTCCAGAGCAAATTGGTTACCAAGGCTACCCCTACGCTACTTGCACATCTGTTAACGATGAGATTTGCCATGGCTTTCCGACCGAGAGAATCTTAGTAGATGGTGATCTGGTTAAGATCGATATGGTAATTAGTGTTGATGGCTATATGGCGGATTCGGCTTGGGCCTATATGGTTGGCCAGCCTAGCGAAGAAACCAAAAAGCTCTACCAGGTGACCAAAGAGTGTATGTACAAGGGAATAGAGCAATGTGTTGTCGGCAATAGGATTGGTGATATTGGAGCTGCCATCGAAGAACATGCTAAAGAACACGGCTATTCAGTGGTTAAGGATTTTATCGGCCATGGAATCGGCAGGAGTATGCATGAAGGACCTAAGGTTTACCACTATAAAAGGAAAGTCAGAGGGCCGAGAATAACTGAGGGAATGGTGTTTACAGTTGAGCCTATGATAAATGTTGGTGGATGGCAGATGACCATGGATGACAACGCATGGACTTCTAGGACCAGAGATGGTAGTCTTTCATGTCAGTTTGAGCATACCTTGGCTATTACTAAAGAGGGGCCTAGGATACTGACAGACCAAGGCGACTAATGAAGACCATAGTCCTAAGTTTAGATGCTTTAGGCTCAGGTGATAGGGAAATTTTCGAGCGAACTCGGGGCTTTAAACAGCTTATTGAAAAGGGCCTCTATGTTCGGAAGGTAAGAGGAATAAACCCTAGCCTAACCTATCCCAGTCATGCCAGCATCCTAACTGGCAGGAGACCTGACAGCCACAGAATCGTCAACAATGGCCACTATTATCCCTATACAGGAGATTTTCCCTGGTATATGAATTTTAGGGACATAAAAGGAGACAATTTAATCAAGGTAGCGTTGGATAAGGGTTTAAGAGTCGCCAGTCTTTACTGGCCTACTACAGTTGACGCTATCCACCAGTACAATTTGCCGGAAATTTTTGGCAAGGATAATGATGAGACCATAGCCTTGCAGAAAAAGCACGGAACTAGTTGGTTGGTAGAGGAGCTTGAAGAAAGCTTTGGATATTTAAAGGAAGGAGATAGCCAGCCTCAGCTGGATAACTTTATTTTTCAATCCTTCCTGTATATCTTTGAAACCTATCAGCCAGACTTGTCCTTTATTCATCTAACTGGAGTGGACGTAATCAAGCATCAATTAGGGACCGGGGCAAAAGAGGTAGAGGTTGCCATTGAAAATTATGGTAGGATTATTGAAGGCTTGTTAGAGTTGAAAGATGTAAATTTACTGGCTACCTCAGACCACTCGATGGTGGATATTCACACTGGTATAAGGATTAATGTCTTTTTAAAGAATCAGGGATACATTCAGATGGAAGGGGATAGGGTAATAAATTATACTGCCTATGCCCAAGACGCTTCAGGCTCTTGCTATATATACACTGAGAATTTAGACCAAGAACAAATTCAGGAGTTAGGGGCTATCCTTGAGAACTTTAGCAAAGAAACCCAGGCCTTTAAGTTGTTAGCTAAGGAAGAAATTAAAGTCCTAGGGGCAGATTCCCAGGCTGATTTTATGCTAGATGGAAGGACCGGATACTACTTTTTAAGAGAGCCCCAGGGTCCACTAATGGACACAAGCCTGCCTAAGCACGTTGCCACCCATGGCTATGTGTCGGATTTTAAAGAAGATTACTTTGCAGTTCTCTTTGGCTATGGAGATATTTTTGAGCCTGGAATTATTGAAGAAATAGACTTGATTGATATAGCACCTAGCCTGGCTGATGCATTAGGCTTAGACCTATACCCAGTAGAGGGTAAAATCATTGATAATATAAGGAGAAAAAAATGTTAGAACAATTAAGGAAACCAGAAGCAGGAGATACAGTAGCGGAAATAGTAACTAATAAGGGAAGTTTTAAAGTTAGGCTTTTCCCAGAAGTAGCGCCTAAGGCGGTTGAGAACTTTGTAACCCATGCCGAGGATGGATACTACGATGGAGTTATATTCCATAGGATTATCAAAGACTTTATGATACAAGGAGGAGACCCTACTGGAACAGGTAGAGGCGGCGAGTCGATTTACGGCTCTTCTTTTGAAGACGAGTTTGACCCTAAGTATAGAAACTTTAGAGGAGCTCTTTCTATGGCCAATGCAGGTCCAGGAACCAATGGCTCCCAGTTCTTTATAGTAACTCTTGGTAATGTTCCATCAGATGCTCTAGAACAGATGAAGGGCTTAACTGAAGAGCAGGGCTTTCCAGAGGAAGTGACCAAGGCCTACGGAGATTTGGGAGGAGCCTACTGGCTTGATTTCAAGCATACGGTTTTTGGCCAGGTTTATGAGGGCATGGATATAGTAGATGAAATTGAGGGAGTGGAAACTGATATGGGTGATAAGCCAGTTGAGGATGTAATCATCAGAGAGGTTAAAGTAGAGACAATTTAAGAAAGGGAGTTATGATTAGCATAGAAATAAAGGGCCATCACCACAGTCATGACTTGTATGAGATGGCAAAGGCTTTTTTTCCAAATTCAAAAATTCTTATTTTTGAGGATAAGGCTCCACCTATGGGAACTGTCCTTATTTCTTCCTTTGATCCTGATAAAGGGGCCCTTGCATCTAAACCCAGTGGATCATTAGAATATAGGGCCAGGGTGGAAGACTTTGAGAGAGCCAAAGAATTTCCAAACATCAATTACCTTCTAATAAAATCAGCTTTTTATCAGCTGCTAATGGAGATTTCTAAAAAAAACCTACCCTGGGGGATTCTAACGGGGATTAGACCTGTAAAAATAGGCCATTCTTTGGCGGCAAAGGGTTTTAATTCTGAAGAGATGGTCCAAACCTTAGTTGACCTATATAAATTGGATATTGAAAATGCAGAATTGATAGTAGATATTACGAAAAATCAGAAGAAATACCTGAAAGAATTGCCTGGTGACTACTCCCTCTATGTGAATATACCCTTTTGCCCTAGCATTTGCCATTACTGTAATTTTAACACCTTATCGGTTCACACCTATGAAGATAGGATAGGAGAGTATGTTGAGTTTTTGATAAGTGAAATTAGCCACACGGGTAAGCTGATGAAAGGTCACAGGCTTAATACTGTCTATATAGGAGGAGGGACTCCATCTTCAATTGAACCAGTCTATATGGATAGCATCTTGAAAGCTATTAGAGAGAATCTAGGTCCAGCTGTCGAAACGACTGTTGAATGTGGCAGGCCTGAAACTATTACCGAAGAGTTGATAGAGATCCTCAAGGAGAGTAAGGTAGATAGGATTTGCATAAATCCACAAACAATGAACAACCATACTCTCGGCGCTATGGGCAGGAATCATAGCTCTAGAGATATTGAAGAAGCCTACAAGCTAATTAAAGAATTGGGAGATTTTACAGTGAATATGGACCTGATTGCAGGTCTGCCTGGGGAAAACTACCTAGATTTTCAGAGGACACTTTATAGGATAGGAGAGTTTGATCCAGATAACTTAACCATTCACACTCTCTCGATAAAGAAAGACTCAGAGCTTGAAGGGGAAGAGATTGATGAAGAAATGTCTGAGCTAGCTAATGAAATGTTAAAAGAGGGCAAGAGTTTTGCTCGGAGAAATAATTATCAACCTTATTATATGTATAGGCAAAAATCCACCCTGGGTAACTTAGAGAATATCGGATTTACCAAGGAGGGCAAGGGCTGTATTTACAATATAATAAGTATGGAGGAGACAGAAACTATTGTTGGAGTTGGGATGGGGGCTGTGTCAAAGTTCCACGGCAAGCGAATTCAGAGGATTCCAAATTTCAGGTCCTACCCAGAGTACACTAGCAGGTTTTCCCAGCAGTTGGAAAGAAAGGAAGAGGCTTTAAATAGAGCAAAAGAAATTAACTGAGAGAAGGTATAAAATGAATGTAAGGAAATACAAAGAAAAAGAAGAGAGGATTAACTCAATTTCCCACTTTATAGGTGGGGGAGTGAGTGCTTTTTTAACCATACCAGTGGTAATTTACGCATTAATTGAGAGGAACTATACCAAGGCCTTTGCCTTTGGGATCTACAGCCTTTGTATAATGACCATGTTCTTCTCATCGGCAACCTATCATATGGCTAGAAATCCAATGGTAAAGGCTAGGCTAAGGCTTTGGGATCATAGTTCCATATTCCTATCTATAGCTGGTACCTATACACCAATAATTTTAGTTGGTCTCAAGGGAATTTTCCCTAGAGTTATGCTAATTTTAATATGGATTATAGCTATTGCAGGTATTATTTACAAAGCCATATCCTTTTACAAGGGTGGACTAGATAGGTCTAAGAATATTTCTGTGGCCATTTATCTAGTTATGGGTTGGTTATCCCTTCTTATATTAAGAAGGATAGTCATAGAGCTGGGATGGGCCTTTATGTTCTTTCTCTTTGGAGGAGGACTTCTTTACACCATAGGAGTTTACTTTTATAAAAATAACAAGATAAGATACAATCACGCCATTTGGCACTTCTTTATCATAGGAGCAACACTTTTTATGTATTTGGGAATTGTCAAAGATTTAGCTTTAAAATAGAAATGACAGGTGGGGTATGTTAGATAGTATTATCAGAATATTCATAATGTTTTGGCCCATTCCTATGGTGTTTTTTGCCATAGGTAGCATAATAGAAAGAAGATCTAGGCTTCTTTTGAGCCTTTATTGGATATTGGCATCCTTGGCCATGCTGTATATTAATGTTTTCTTGGATCTGCCAGTCAGTCAGCTCCTCTATATTGTAGCCCTTTATTTAGGCCTAGGTCTGGGTGTAAGGTACCTTTATCAGGTAAAGGAAAGAAAAAGACCTGAACTAGAGGTAATAGTTCAGCCGGAACAGGAATCCTTAGAGGAGCGTTGGAGTCAAATCAGGGGAGAGGATAGGTGGACCTTTGAAGAAATCCAGCAGGAGACTGTTAAAGGTTCTGGAGAGACCATTAGGGAAAGATTCAAAAGAGCTAGAAAATCTAGAAAAGACTTAGAAAGGCCAGGTGATTTTTCCCTAGTGGCCAGTGACTACCTAGAGGGAAACGTGTTCTTTACAAAATCCCAGAAAGTTCTAGAGTCATCTAGCTTTAAGGGTGGGGATTTTAATACCGTTTTTGGAACTAGCCTGGTGGACTTAAGCCGAGTTATACCTGGTTCAGACCAGATTCATATTAAGGCTGACGCAGTTTTTTCTACAGTAAGAATAAGAGCTCCGAGAGACACAGAGGTCCACTTAAAAGGGGATGCTGTTATTGGCAAGTCTCTTATCAGAGGGAAGGTACCAGATAACCCTAAGTACCGTATGATAGTGGAAGGGGACGTTGTCTTTGGGACTTTAGAGGTAGATTATTTAGAGGAGGATTAGGATGAAGAGGATAGTAGAAGGCCTAGTCCAGTGGATTCCAGAAAAAATGGAGTCTATTGGTGCAAGGCGGGCTGTCTTAGGGATTTCAGGAGGAAAAGATTCCACCGTTATGGCTGGAGTCTTAGCCAAGGCCTTAGGCCGGGAAAATGTCTATGGCCTCTTGATGCCGGCTGATGAAAAGACAGATCTTAGTACAGGCTTAGAAATAGCAAATTATTTGGGTATCAACAATGAGGTTTTAAACATCGGTCCCGCTATTCAGTCTATAGAAGAGGGAATTGAAGGAACTGGCCTTGCCCTTAGCCAGCAAGCCCATATCAACCTACCACCTAGGATTAGGATGAGTCTTCTTTACGCCTATGCCCAGTCCCTAAAGGATGGGGTAGTAGTAAATACCTCTAATCTATCTGAAGATTGGATTGGTTATGTGACTGTTTACGGTGATTCGGCAGGAGCTTTTTCGCCCTTTGGAATGCTTACAGCTAGTGAGGTTATTCAGCTGGGCATTGACTTAGGTTTGCCAGAAAACTACGTTAGGATTCCACCAGCTGATGGGTTGAGAGAAGAGGATGATGAGGAAGTTTTTGGTTTTTCATACAAGGTTTTAGACCATTACATTAGAACTGGAGAGATAGAGGATCTTGAGATTAAGGAAAAAATTGACAGGATGCACAAACTTTCTAGATTTAAGTTCCAGACAATAGATCTTTATAACCCGGGCCTTAGGATAGGGGCAAAAGAACTAGGGGATTTTTATAAGAAACAGGATTAGACAGAGGAGGTAAAATGAAAGATTATCAATACAATGTTAGCCTGGCAGAGCTAACAGAGGAAGCAATCAAGGCAATGAGTGAAAGAGGGGTGGAGCTAGAGGATATCGCAGAGATAGTTTTAGAGCTACAAAAACCTTACAACCCAAGTATTACTATGGACCAGTGTTTGGAGCACCTAAAAATACTCCTTAGTAGGAGAGAGGTTACCCATGCCATTCTAACTGGAATTGGCATTGACAAGGCAGCTGAAAATGGACATTTTGACGAACCACTTTTGTCTATAATAAGGGGTGACGAGGGCCTTTATGGTATAGATGAAATTTTACCCTTATCTATAGTAAATATATCTGGATCTATTGGACTTACTAACTTTGGATATTTGGACAAGATTAAACCAGGGATTATCAAGAAAATCGACACCCAAAAGAACGATATTGTAAATACCTTTCTAGATGATATTATCGCCGCCTTAGCTGCCGCAGCAGCCTCTAGAGTTGCCCACTATATCAGATACTAATGGGCAAGTTTTATGGAGTAAAGGTTGGGAGAAGGCCAGGTATTTACCGGACATGGGAGGAATGCAGGGTTCAAGTTGAGGGATATTCAGGTGCTATCTACAAATCTTTTAATAATTTTGTTGAGGTTCAGGAGTATTTGGGTACAAATGACTATGGTGAGTTTACAGAAACACCTCAAAGCAAGGACCATACTTCTTTGGAGGACCTTATTGGGTCTATTCAGGAAAATTTAGCTTTAGGCCAAGGAGTGGCTTATGTAGATGGATCTTATAATCCAGGGAAACACCTAGTTGGATACGGTATCCTCTTTATCACTGGAGATACTACTGAGGAGATAACTGGTAGCGAAGATGATGAGGAACTAGCTAATTTTAGGAATGTGGCTGGTGAGATCTATGGTTCAGTTTTTGCCATCCAAAGGGCCCTAGAGCTGGGTCTAGAGGAGCTTGAAGTCTACCACGATTACTCAGGTATTCGCCACTGGGCTCTGGGTGAATGGAAAACAAATAATCCTTTAACCAAGAGGTATTACGAGTTTTTTAAGGAGTTAGAGGATAGGCTAGTCGTGAAATTCGTTAAGGTCCAGGCCCACTCTGGAGACTTGCTTAATGAAAAAGCGGACAGACTGGCAAAGGTTGCCAGCGAGATTTAGTGAGGAGGGAAAGAATGATAAAGGAATTTAAGGAGTTTGTTTCTAAAGGTAATGTAATAGACATGGCAGTTGGGGTTGTAATGGGTACTGCATTCATGGCTATCGTAACAGCTATTGTTACAGGGATTTTCGATCCATTGATTGGAGTAATCTTATCTGGTGTAAATGTAGAGCAGATGAAATACACAGTAGGCAATGTTGACTTTGCCTATGGCCTTGTAATCAACGCACTTATTAGTTTTTTAGTCGTTGGAATCGTAATGTTTTTTATAATCAAGGCTGCCAACAAGCTTAAGAAAGAAGAAATTCCTACAGAAGACACAAAACAGTGTCAATTCTGTAAGAGTACGGTAGACGTTGACGCAGCTAGATGTCCATTCTGTACATCAGTATTAGAAGACGAGGACTAGATATGAAAAAAACTAGAAGGGGCTTTACCCTCTTAGAGCTGATAATCGTAATCGCGATTTTAGCCCTACTTGTGGCTATAGCCCTTCCTAGATACAATGCGTCTAGGGAGAAGGCGGCGATAACAGCCCATAACGCCAACGTTAAAGTTTTGACCTCTGCCTATGCAACTTATAAGGCTGAGAAAGGGGATGGGGTTGAAGCTTGGAGGAAAGATACAGAACCGGCCTATAAGAATTACATAGATGAATGGCCAGAGCTGCCCAAGGGTCTAAAACTTGGGGAAGACATCGGTGGTTACACAGTGTCTATCGATGGGGTAGTGTCCCCTGGGACCATACAAACTGAATGATTGGCTTAGTTATTGTAGTGCTAGGGGCATTGATGGCCTCTTTTTCCTATAATTGGGCTAAGAGAGCTATGGTAGGTGAGAGTATTCTTTCACCTGCCTTTTCTAAATGCCCATGTTGCGAGAAAAGGCTGAAAATTTTAGACCTTACACCTATACTTTCTTATATATGGTTAAATGGAGGGTGTAGGTATTGCGAGGCAAAGATTGGGCCAGGCCACCTCATTGGAGAAATAAGTTTGCCACTCTTATATCTACTAGGCTATAAAATCCTAGGCCTAGGGCTAGATTATTTCCTATATATTGGAGTCCTAACTACTCTCTTTGCCATGGTTATTACAGACCTAGAAGGCTTGGTGGTCATCAATGAACACCTAGCCCTGTTGACCCTCTTTAGTCTCGTCGGCTTAGTCCACAGTTATTGGAAGGGAGGATTCTCCCTCTGGCTAGGGCTAATCCAAATGTTCTTTTTAGCCTTGGCTTATTTTCTATCAAAGGCTGAGAATCCTTGGATGGGAGAGGGGGATTTGATAATTCTCAGCCTCTGCCTATCTTTTTTTGAATTAAGGCTGGGCCTTTGGTTTCTTGGCCTATGCTCTTGGTTGGGAGCGGTTCTAGCCATCTATCTTAGGATTGTTAAGGGCAAGAGGCTAATTCCTATGGTTCCAGCAATTTGGTTCAGCTTTATATTAGTATATCTAGCCGGGAGGTTTATATGAAAAGAGGTTTTACCTATATTGAGCTGCTTATGGTCCTCGCTATTCTTGCCATAGTTATTTCTATAGCCATAATCAAGAGCCCAGACCTAACTGGCCTAGCTGAGAGCATAGAGGTTAAACAGCTCCAAAGAGATTTGAACTGGGCCAAGGCTATGGCTATGAATAGAAGATCTGTAGTAAAAGTTACGTTTTATCCAGCTGACTCATCTTATAGGATAGATTTAGTGGGTTCGCAAAATAAAAGGGTTATCCAACTAAACAAACTTAAATTAAGAGGTTATAAAATTGGAGATAACTTAACACATTTAGAATATCAGGCAAGTGGCAGTGTAAATTCTGGGGCAGAAGTAACTTTACAGGGGAGTAGAACCTATAGTATTACAATCCAAAGTGTAACTGGTAAGGTTAATATAAAGGAGGTCCAATGAAGAGAGCTTTTACCTTAATTGAAGTTATGGTCGCCCTGGCAGTTCTAGCAATAGTAACCATTTCGGTTCTTCCCCTCCTAACTGGGAATTTAAAAAAATCGGCAGAGTTGGAAAATAAGACCAGGGTCCTTTACCACGGCCAGGGTCTGATGGAGTATGAGAAGGCCAGGCTTGACAATGAAGACTTTAAAGGGTCTTACTCCCTCCCCCAATCCTACCAAGCTAGCGTTGATAGGGACCAGGGTGGGGTTAGAGTTTGGGTAGAAAGGGCTGGTGATTCTATTGAACTTGAGTTACAAATCCCCTAGGGCCTTTACCCTAGTAGAACTTTTACTAGCCCTATTTATTTCTAGCCTAGTAGTTCTAGCCTTTGCGTCTATAATCGATATTTCCTACAGATCGGCGGACCAGGGATCTATCCTAGATCCCTTTATCTTTTTTGATGAGGTGAGAAATGAGATAGTCTATGCTGAAGAAATTTACCCTAGTCAAGACAGCAAGTTTGCTTATAAAAAAGGCTATCCTAATGATTTTGGTTTTGTTCTTAGGACAAAGTTTAAGAAGCGTGATGGAATGCCTATAAAATACATCTACTTTTCCCAAAAAGGAGATGCAATAGTCAGGGTGGCGGTGAATTTGCCTATGGATTGGCCAATAATCGATTTTAACATGGAAGCTGATGGAACCAATGCAATAATCGGCGGTGTTGCTGATGTTAGCGGCTCTTTCTATAACCAAGAGAGCCAGCTAGTTTACTTAGAAGTCCTCGACCAGGATTCGGCAGAAGCTTTTTCTACAGCCGTCTACTCAGGAGACTTAGAATGAAGCGGGCCTATGCGCTGATTTACGGTCTCTTTGCCCTAGCATTAATCAGCCTAGTGGTAGTAGAGCTGGCTGAAAGACTCTTTATCGACCAGACTAGCTATAGCTACCGGGAGGACTATATTAAAGGTCGTTACTGGGCAGAGGGCCAGGCTAGGGCGATATTAGCCAGCGAGAAAGAAAAAACAGTAAATCCCCTTGGAGCAGATTTTGATAACTACCAAGAGCTTAAGGTCCCGGGCTTAGAAAACATTAACTATAAGGGCCTAGTCTTTTCCTATAAGCTTTGGAAAAGGCTTGGAGCCATAGATGGGGATGACTTTATTAATCCGGAAGACATGCTAGTCCATGTTGACTCAGAAAATCCTGATTATCTAAAGCTCTTGGCAGCACTAAATTTGGAAAAAGAAGGCTACAAACGGTTGGATTCATCTAAGAGCTGGCTTATCAGAAGAAGTTTGGCAGGAGATATTGTCTATATGGAAGAGGGAAGTACTAGCTATGGCCTAGCCAGTTATAGTAAGACTGACTTTATCTTGCCAGAAAAAGTCAGCTATATTAGGCAAGGTGATAGCAAGCTAGAGCCGACAATACGAGCTATAGCTATAATAGGGCCAGAGACAATAATTGATGTGGATGTTAAGATCAGAGGGGTGGTTATAGTTAAGGGCCTACCGGATTATAGGAGCGGAAGTATTGTGGTAAACGGTTTGGTCATATCAGAGTTAGAAAAACTTCCAGAGTACATACTCTATGACAATATGAAAAAGGACGGAGCTTGGGACCCAGATAAGCTAAAAAATCACGCAGAATTAGGTCAGAAATATCTAAAAGATTACTTAAATTTTAATGAAGGGGATAGGAAAGTACATTATAAGCTTAAAGAAAGCCTGGATAGACCCTAAAGGCCTTGTATTCTCTAAAAAATTATGGTAAAATCTTATAGTTAGTAAGACTAGTATGGATAAACGAGGTGAGCAAATGAAAGATATACATCCAGAATATCACGAAGCGACGGTTACATGCGCTTGTGGAAATAGCTTCAAAACAGGTTCTACAAGAGAAGCTCTTAGGGTAGAGATTTGTTCAGAATGTCATCCTTTCTACACAGGAAAGCAAAGAGGTTCTGAAAGAGGCGGTAGAATCGAGAGATTTAGAAAGAAATACAATAGGTAGGAATCTGGCAGGGGTTAGTCTAACTAGCCCCTATTTTTGTATAAAAAAGGTGATATATGAGTAATAAATGTAAAAAGACCACGATAGGAGGCCAGGCCCTTATCGAGGGAATCTTAATGAGGGGGCCGGAAAAGACTTCCATTGCCGTGAGAAAACCTGATGGGGAAATAGAGTTAGTAGTTGAGGAGACAAAACCCTTTACCCAAAGAAACTTTTTCTTTGGCCTACCCTTTGTTAGGGGAGTAGTGGCTATGGTAGATTCGCTGATTATGGGAGTTGAAGCCTTGACCTACTCAGCTTCTTTTTTTGAAGAGGAAGATGGTTTTATAGAAAAGATTTTAAACGGCGTAGATCAGAAAGTTTTAGAGGGCCTATCACTGGTGGCTTCAGTCCTTATCTCCTTGGGCTTGTTTTTCTTTTTGCCCACCTGGACTACCAATCTTTTTTCTAACTGGATAGAAAGTCCTTTGCTTTTAAATTTAATTGAAGGCTTAATAAGGATACTGATTTTTTTAGCCTATATTTTCTTAGTTTCACAGATGGAGGATATGAAGCGAGTGTTCGAATACCATGGTGCCGAGCATAAGGCTATCTTTACCTATGAAAAAGGCCTAGCTTTGACTGTGGAAAATGTAAGAAAAGAGCCTAGGCTCCATCCCAGATGTGGGACTAGCTTTTTATTTTCGGTAATGATTATCTCTGTGATAGTTCTAAGCTTTTTTGGCTGGCAATCTACTCTTATGAGGATGGCTAGTAGGCTTATTGCTCTGCCTATAATTCTTGGAATCTCCTATGAAGTCAATAGGCTTTTAGGTAGGTGGGACTCTCCTATCTCTAGGTTAG
>CAZFXW010000033.1:0-1594 GCA_964523385.1 uncultured Peptoniphilaceae bacterium
AAGTTAGGGTTCTCTGCCCTAGCAACTGGCTCTAGGTAGACGTCTTCTAGGACTAGCTCATCCTCTCCAGTTAAAAATCCATTTAGAACTTTCTCTACAGCAAGTTCTTTGTTCAGCATGTCCCCTTCAATTTCTGGGATAATCTCATACTTGCCATTTACAAACTCTAGCCTGGCGTCTTCAGGAGGCCTGTTGCCGTCGATCTCCGACGAAGCTACAAAGTCCTCTAGCTTCTGCCTAGAGTAGGAAATTTCGTACTCTGGCTCATAATCGTAGGCCATAAAGATTCCAATAGGCCAGATAAAGGCATTTTGCCTAATCTTCTCCCCTGGTTTAATCCTCTGGGTGTAATCTATATTTGCTGAAGTAAGGGTGGCGGTCTTAGCGCTCCTTTCGTTTACTATCTCTATAGAAGAGCTTCCTTCACTGTTTAAGGCCTCTTCCTTTCTCATAAATCCTCTACTCGCACCGTGAACGGTGGTTCTAGGATAGGTTATAATACTAAATGTGAACAAGCCTAAAAGGTAAACAATCCCTAAGGCTATGGCTATTTTTAATTTTTTTGACATTAAATCACCTCTTTTACTCCTCTATCATATCATAGAATTGTTAGATAAAGGCTCCTAATGTATAATTGAAGGAGGAGGAATGTGATGAAAAAAGTTATCTTAGGAATGAGCGGAGGAGTTGACTCTTCGGTTTCAGCCCTTTTACTTAAGGAAGCCGGCTATGAAGTAATTGGCCTCTTTATGAAGAACTGGGATGAGAAAGATGAGGACGGTGTCTGTACTGCCACTGACGATGCATCGGACGCTAGAAGAGTCTGCGCCCAACTGGACATTCCCTTTTATACAATAAACTTTGAGGAAGAGTATTGGGATAAGGTCTTTTCCTATTTTTTAGCTGAATACAAGAAGGGCAGGACGCCAAATCCCGACGTTATGTGTAACCAGGAGATAAAGTTCAATGCCTTTTTAAACTATGCCTTGAAAATTGAAGGAGACTATATTGCCATGGGCCACTATGCTCGGGTTGACGAAGACTACAACCTGCTAAAGGGAGTAGACAAGGGCAAGGACCAATCCTATTTCCTAGCCAGAATCGAAAGAGAAGCTCTGAAGAGGACCCTCTTCCCTATTGGCCACTTAGACAAGGATGAGGTCAGGAAGATTGCAGAAGAAAACGACCTGATTACAGCGTCTAAAAAAGACTCGACAGGTATCTGCTTTATTGGCGAAAGGGATTTTGATAAATTCCTTGACCAATACCTCTTTACCAAGCCAGGGCCAATTATTGAAGCAGACACGGGCCAAGAACTAGGGACCCATGCGGGTATTATCCACTACACCAATGGCCAAAGAAGGGGCCTGGGTATAGGGGGAGTAGGTAGTGGAGAGCCATTTTTTGTTGTAGGCAAAAATGTAGCCAAGAATATCATCTACGTGGCCCAAGGGGTTGACCATCCGGCCAACTACTCAGTAGGCCTAATTGCCGACTCTCTCCACTGGATAGGCGATGAGCCCGAGTCCTTTGAAGGGATTAAGGCTAAATTTAGGTATAGACAACCTGATGTGCCAGTGGAAGTGGAAGTAGA
>CAZFXW010000033.1:1604-14325 GCA_964523385.1 uncultured Peptoniphilaceae bacterium
TGAACTAAGGCTGACCTTTGAGCCCTTTAAGGGGATTACTCCAGGCCAGGTGGCAGTTCTTTACAAGGGAGATATCTGCCTAGGCTCTGCAATAATCGACAAACCTATACCCCTGGATAAAAAGTATGAGTTCCTGTCTAACTTGTAAATAAACCCTCATGTGTTATTATTAAAGCGCTAGGGGAGCTATGTGCTGAGAATCAAACCCTTTACCTGATCTGGATAATGCCAGCGAAGGGAAGTTGAGACCCTATTTTAGGGTCTTTTTTTATTTAGGAGGAATATGAAAAATAATACTAAAATGTTAACTGAAGCGGGTCTAGCCATCGCTTTAAGTACTGTGCTGGACTTTATCGTCCTTTGGAGAATGCCCCAGGGAGGATCAGTAACTGCAGCCTCTATGCTGCCAATTATCCTCTTTGCCATGAGATGGGGCCTAAGAGACGGCCTCTTTGCCGGAGCGGTTTTAGGAATCGTCGATTTCTTGACCAGTCCTACGGCAATCATCCATCCTCTCCAGTTTGGCTTTGATTATATCTTGGCCTTTGCTATGTTAGGCTTGGCTGGCCTAGGTGCCAAGAAAATCAAGGAAACAAATGGAAATATTTTATATGTAGCCCTATACGCAGGTCTGGCTATCTTTGGTAGATTTGTCTTCCACGTCCTATCGGGAGCCATATTTTTCTACATGTATGCCGGAGATCAAAACCCATGGCTTTACTCTATCCTATACAATGGAAGCTTTATGAGCGTTGAATTTATAATAACTACTATAGCCTTGGTGTTAATCTGGAAGGTACTTCCAGACCAATACAAGAATTTAACTTAAGGCCATCCCCTAGCTGAAAGAGAAAAATCCCCCTTATCTATGCTGATAAGGGGGATTTTTTATTTCTTATTGGACCCTAGTTGTACTAGCATGTTTAGTCCAGTAGATGTACATCTGGCCTACTTTCTTGCCCCTGGCCTTTTCCAAGGCCTCCTTGTAAAGGTTAAGCTGTTGCTCGTAGGCATTTTTCTTAATCCTAGTGTCGGTTTTAAAGTCAAAAAGAATAAGCTGACCATCTTCTTCAAAGAAGACGTCAATTTGGCCGTCTAAGTAAAAGTCCTTGTACTTCATGGTAAAGGACTTTTCCCTAGACAAACTAGGTCCGGCGGCAATAGCCCTCTTGCCCAAGTCTGATTGGAAGAACTGGAGGAAGACCCTTGGATCTAACTTCTCCCTCTCCTCTTCTAGAATCAGCTCTTCAACTACCATCCTATCTAGTTCATCTTCAATAGAGGCTAAATCGTGATTCTTAAAGCTAATCCTGCTAAAGACAAAGTGGATTAGGGTACCCATCTCTGCTGAGTTGTATTCCCGGCCCCTTAGGGCCTTAGGTTTTTTGCTTAAATCCCAGTCGATGTCGTCTCTGTAGAAGCTAGGGAAATCAAATGTATCGTCGCTCTTAGAGTAGTTTAGGCTAGAAAGGTCAGAAACCGTCTCCTTATAGGGCAGCTGGGTCTTTTCCAAATTTGGATATTGGTAATTAAAGACCCGGTCGAAAAGCCCTTGAACAGGCTCTTCTGGCCCTGCTATTGTACCTATATCAAAGCCGCCAGCTGCTTCAGCTGACATAGGTTCATAATCGTTGTCAATAAATTGGTAGTGTTTGTCGTAGCCTGTCTTAGAGTTTAGTTCCTTGTCTGCTTCTAGTTTTAGGCTATGGTTAAAGGCCTTGTCCCTTAGGGCAACGTAGAGTATCCAATCTTGGAAGCTATTTGCTTTTAATAGGCTAAGTCTTGAGTCTTTCTGGGCCATCTTCTCTAGGTCATCTAAATCTCTAAGGTGGCCTACCAAATAAAGACCTTTTTCTGCCCTAGTGGTGGCAACGTAGAGAAGTCTAATCTCTTCAGAGATTGCCTCCCGCTTTTGCTTGGCATTTATTAGGCTTTTTGCCACAGTTGTATATTTAATCTTCTTATCTAAGTCAATAATTTCCATACCTATGCCTAGGTCTGGGTCTATAGAGACCCTGTCTCTAGACTCGGGGATGTAGAAGCCCTTTTGAATGTCGGATAAAAAGACTATTGGGAATTCCAATCCCTTAGACTTATGGATGGTCATTATCCTAACCACATTTTTCTGGTCGGATAAAAGGCTCCTTGGCTCTAGGGAATCAGAAGGAGAGCTTAACATCCTCTCAACTTCTTGGAGAAAGCCTAAAAGGCCATCAGCAGAAAAGGCCTGGTATTCTACCATCCTGTCGATAAAGGCCATTAGGTTTTCCTTTTTTTCCTCACCTAGGTGGGAGGCCATCAAATAGGATATATAGCCTGAATCTTCGGCTAAAAAGTAGCCAAAGTCGCTTAGGCTCATGGCCACCAGTTGGCTCCTGTAGTAGTCAAGCCTTTGGTAAAAGGCCTGGACCTTAGCCCTAAGCTGGTCATCTACCCCATCTTGCAGGTCTCTGGCTTTTTCCAGACACTGGTAAAAGCTTCCATCCTGGTCTAGGGATCGAATCCTAGCCAGGTCGTCTTCAACCATCTGTCCCAAAGGAGTGGTCAGTACTGATAGGAGGGCTAGGTCTTCCTTGCTGTTATTTACCAGCTTAAGCATGTCTATAAAGATACCTACCTCGGGATTTTCTAGATTTACATTGCTAATATCCGTAAAGAAGGGGATATTGTAAGCCCTCAGAACCCTTTCATAGGCATCCACACTGTTTCGCAGAGACCTCATAAGGATAACCATATCCTTGTAGTCGTAGCCTTCTTCCACAAGCTTGGCTATTTCCTTGGCTATAAAGTGGGGATTGGCTTCAAAGTCATCATAGCCTAGGTTAGTAGGCTCTTCATTAATTACAATTCTCAGGAATGACCCGTCTACTAGCTCCTCCTTACCTCCAACAAGGGCCTGCCCTTCTGCCCTATAGTCTATCTGGCCAACTTTCTCGTTCATCGTATACTTGAAGATATGGTTTAAGTATTTGAGTATTACCGGTGAGGACCTAAAGTTCTGATCAAGGGTTACCAGCTTATTAGGTCCTTCATCTTGGCCTTCTTCACTATTCTGGCTATAATCCTTGTACCTATCGATAAAAATCTTAGGTTCAGCTAGCCTAAACTTATAGATAGACTGTTTGATATCACCGACGAAGAAAAGATTATTCTCCCCTGCCAACAATTCGATAATGTATTCCTGGAGGGGGTTTATGTCCTGATACTCGTCAAAGAAGATAAAGTCTATCCCTTCCCTGATTTCCTGGCCTAGGTCTGACTTTTCTAAAAGCTTGACCGTCAGATGCTCGATATCTGAAAAACTCAAGGATCTCTTTTCCAGCTTATAATCCCAGAGAAGCTGGTAGTAGGCTTCTAGGATTCTGAAGATAACCTTTAGGTAGGCCTGGGCCTGTTCACCTTCAGCGACTAGGGCAGCCGAGTCTCTTCCACCAATCAGCTCCTTTAAGCCGTCTATCTCTGCCCTGTAAGTCTCTCTTAACTCCTTAATCCTATCAAGAACTGCTGGATCTGCCTTAGGACACGTGCCTAGCCTAGGCCAGACAAAGCTTGCCAAGGCCTGACAAAAGCCATCGTAATCCTCGCTCTCAGCTAGGCTGGCTAGCTGGCTAAGATTTACCCCATCCTCACTTACCGGGCCATGATAACCCTTGGTTTCATCATCTTCCCTCAAATCTCTTATAGCTAATTCCTGAAGTTCTAAGGCTAGGCTGCTAACCCTTTTTGCCTCTTCTAAAACTAGCCTTTTTTCAAAGCCACTGGCTTCCATAGCTTCTTTGAAAAAACCTAAAGGGTCGATTTGAGAGCTTATTGAAGAGATAACCTTATGGATTAAGTCTTCTAGCCCTTCCATCTTCCTACCTCCATAGGCCTGAGCAAAGGCGATAAAGTCCTCTTCCTCTGCCTGGTAAAAGTCTTCAAGAACTTGGGTCAAGGCCTTTTCCCTAAGGATTCTATCCGATGAAGTATTTAAGATTTTAAAGGCTGGGTCAATGGCCATTTCATGGAAGTAGGTCCTTAGGAGCTTGATACAAAAGGCATGCATGGTAGAAATATTGGCGGAGCTGAGCTTTCTCAGCTGGTTCCTTATTATGCTGCCATCAGCCCCTTCTGCCTGGGCCTTTTCCAAGGCTTCCCTAATCTTTTCCTTCATTTGATTAGCTGCCGCATTGGTAAAGGTGACCACCAACATCCGCTCTATATCGGCCTTGTCATCGATAATCTGGGCTATAATCCTCCTGACTAGGACAGCCGTCTTGCCTGATCCTGCAGCTGCCGAAACCAGGATATTTTTTTCCCTAGTTTCAACTGCCTTTTTTTGGTCATCTGTTAGACTAAACCCCATCTATCTCACCGTATTCCTTCCAACTTAGCTTTTTTATAGGCCTATATTCCTTAAATCTTCTCATGTCGAACTTGCAGATATTCTTGTAGTCACAGTGGACGCATTGGCTGCTGCCCTTGTATATAAAAGGCTTATCCTCAATATCTCCTCGAAGAATTTTAGCCATGCTCTGGGAAGATCCTCCAAGGATATCTTCTAAAAGCTGGTCCATCAGCTCAGGGCTAAGGACATTTTCCTTTTCCATTGGGTCTCTTCTCCTACCCCTAAAGGCGATAACTGATGGGTCTTCAAAGACTTTTCGGTCTACTGCCTGAAGGATTTCACTGCTTTTTATAATAGCTCCATCTAGGAGAACCTGGCCTAGGATTTTTCTCTCCAGCTCTTCTGGATCCTCGCCTGGCAGAGCATTGACTAGGACCTCCCTGATAGGCATATAGAAAAAGGCAGCCGGTAGGTCTTCCTCACCGACAGCAGCCTTTAGGTAGATAGGCAGCTGGATTTCTATACCCCCTAGGGCCAAGTCTATGCTAAAGCTCTTCTGCCCAGTTTTATAGTCAATTACCATGGTATTGGTCTGGCCTTCCTGGTCAACATAGGAGTCAACCCGGTCTATAAAGCCTTCGATGTAGATCCTCCTATCTCCCATATCAAGAAGAAGACCTGGCTTATCCTTCTGATAGCCAAAGGTCATCTCCTCATAGACCGGACTAAAGCTAGACAGGTTTAACTGCCTGGTAATAATCTTTATCGAATCCAAGATATTAGCCTGGGCCTTGTCGATTATCACCCTATTTCGACTATAGGATTTCCTATCCCTATCTAAGTAACCAGTAAGGCTATTTTCTACATAGGTCTGACTAAGCTCTTCAAATACACCATCATCTAGGTCTTGGAACTTTTCAGGTTCCTTCTTGTAATCCTTGATGAAATCTTCTAAGGATTGGTGGGCTATATTGCCTATCTCCCAGTAATCCATCTCATAGGTGGTCTCCTCATCGGGCCTTAAGAGGTAGGAGACAAAGTGCCTGTAGGGGCATCTATTAAAGGTTTCTAGCCTGCTTATAGAAACTCTAGCCAGATCCTGGTAGAATTTCTCGGCAGTCTGACCTGAAATCTCCCTCTTAGCATTTACTGCTCTAGCCTTATCGATAGGCAGGGTAGACTGGGGGTCAGTTTCCTTTAAGTAAGGGTAGAGGGAGGCGTAGTCGGCTAGGGATAATTGACCCTGGACTTTTCCCTCATCCTCATCCTTGATATTTATAATATTAGCCTCTAACTGCCTAAAGATGGTCAGCATTTTATTATAGACCAGGGACTTGCTCCTACTAGGCCTATCTATAAAGGAATCTGTCAGTATTTCCTCATGGTCTGGCAAGACTCTTCTAACTGCCTTATAGTAGATTGACTCGGCCATAGCCTCGTTGGCCTTAGTGTTTAGGGAGCTAGAAAGATAGAGCTGTTCCTGGGCCTTGAGGAGGCTTATGTAGAGATTGAGCTGCTGGTCGATGAAAATCTCATCCTTATCCAAGGGCAGGTTAAAATCCTCCTCCTGGAGTCTGATGATTTCACTGTCAGTTAATAGGGACTGGGCCTTAATATCTCCAGGTATGAACTTATCATTTAAACCTAAAACCATAAGTACCTTTGATGGATTTGACCTAGTCCTCATTATTGACCCTACAAAGACCGAATCTTGAGATGGGGGCAAAACCCCGATTTCCAGCTCTTGGATCCCCTCTAAAAGGATATCTGCAAAGGCCTGGCCTGTTAGCCTATCCTCTCCTACTACTTCAACTAATTGGTCTATGGTGTCGTTGAAAATATCCCAAATCTGTTGGTTTTCAGTATTTTTCTCATAGTCTCCAGTCTGGGACTGGATAAAGTCGGTCATGGCCTGATTGATGGTCTCTTGGCCTAGGAGCTTAAAGATTTCCCTAACATGGTCGATAACAAGCCTTTCCTCTTTCATTGCGTGGAAATAGTCTCCTAATAGATTGAGCAAGAAAGCCCTAACCCTATTGACCGACTCATAGGTCTGGAGCATCCTTTCCTGCTGGTCTGGCCTTTGCTTGTCGAAGTAGTCTCTGTCAATTTCGAAAAACTTGTCGTCGAAAATCATATCCCCTTGGATCTTTCTCTTAAGGATAAATTTTTCAAAGTCCTCTAGTTGGCTCTGGTCTAAATCTTTATAGCCAAACTTTAGAAAGTTCAAATAATCTAAAGGCGTCATCTGGCCCTTGGCTAGCTTAACTATTGAGATAAGGTAGCTGGCCAGGTGATTGTCGCTATACTTTCTCTTCCCATCTAGGAAGAAGGGTATATCCTCCCTGCTAAAGGCCCGGCGTATCAACTGATCATACTCTAGGGGTTGGGCTGTGATAATGCTAAAGTCCGAGTAGGAATAGCCTTCGTATTTAATCTTCCTGTTGATTATCTCTAAAATGCTATCTACCTCGGCAGTTGTTGAATCTGACTTTAGAAGAAATAGATTTTCCATTGGCCCTGATAAGAACTCAGGTTCATAGGAAAAGATATTGTCGATTAAACTTGTAAAGGGTCCCTCAGACGCCTTTAGGGGAATGACCTCTAGATCTTCCTGGCCTATCTCCCTAAGCTGATAGAAGAGCCTAAGGGTTTCTTGAAAGACTTCCTCGTCTCCTGGCAGTTGCCCACGGACTAGGGCTGGGTCAAGGACTAGGAAAAAGTTAAGCTGGGCTCCAGCCTGGTGGAGGCTTTGGATAATCTCCAGCTCTAGGTCATTTAAATCGTTGTAGTTGTCGAAATAAATTGGGATGCCGGCAAAGTCCCCTGGACTCTCCCCTAACTTTTCATTTAAGAGGCTTAGCCTATCAGATGTGTCTAGGTAATGGTCCCCTAGGCTGGCGTCGTAGGTCCGATAGATTAGGGCTAGCTCCCTTAACTTGTCTTTTAAAGGAGATGGAAGCTTTTCGCTAGCTTTTTCCAAATCCTCTGGACCCTTGCCGAGGTCCTTAAAGTTTTTAATAGTCCTAGCTAATTGTTCTAAAAAGCCCAGGCTTTGGGCCTGGGGATTATAAAAATCTAATTGGTCGCTAGAGTCTTGGAGGGTCTTCTTTAAAAGCATGGTCATGCCTGGCTGGCTAACGACCTTTCTCGTAATACCCCCTTTTTCAGTCAGTATCTGGCTTGAAAAACTGCTAAAGCTCTTTACCTTGATATCCATCAAGACGTCGACCTCTAGGATATTCATTAGATTTATGTCTGACAGGAGGGTGTACTGATCTGGAACAAAGAGATATTGGTCCACCTGACCAATCCTCTCCTTCATCTGCAAGTACATCTCCTTCCTGTCTTCAATATTTCTACTTATATAAATCTTCATAGTCTTTGTTCACAGCCTCCATCACTTCTTCGGTAGTGTTCAACTCTAGAACATGGTCGGCAAAGGCCTTGGACTGGTGGAAGGATATCCTCCTAATCTGGTCCTTTATCCTTGGAATCCTCCTGCCTACTACAGAAATCTCGTCTAATCCTAGGCCTAAGAGCAGTTTGGTAGCCTTAAAATCCGAGGCCATCCCTCCGCACATAGCCGAGTAGATGCCACTGGCATGGGCTACGTCGATCACGTGTTTAACCGTCCTTAGAACTGCTGGATTGTAGTTGCTGTAGAGGTTGCCTATATTAACATTGCCCCTATCAACAGCCAGCATATACTGGGTCAGGTCGTTGGTTCCGATACTGAAAAAGTCTACCAGACCGGCAAAGACCTCAGCCATAATAACCGAAGACGGTGTCTCTATCATAATACCTACTTTGATATTTGGATCGTAGGAAATCTTCTGCCTATCTAGTTCAAACTTACAGACTTCAAGAATGTCATAAAACTTGTAGATTTCCTCTAGGTTGATAACCATAGGCAAGAGGATTGAAACCGGCCCATGGGCTGAAGCTCTTAAGATGGCCTTTAGCTGCCTCTTAAAGACGTCGGGCATATCAAAGGAAATCCTCAAGGCCCTCCAACCTAAAAATGGATTTTCTTCCTTGGGAAAGTTAAAGTAGGGCAGACTCTTGTCCCCTCCTATATCAAGGGTACGGATAGTCAACTCCTTACCGGCTAAATACTCTATGGCCTTTCTGTACTCTAGGTACTGCTCGTCCTCTGTAGGAAATCCCTTAGAGTTCATGTAGAGGTATTCGGTCCTAAAGAGGCCTACTCCGTTTAGGCCGTAGTAGATTGAACTTTCCAGTTCCTTACAATTACCAATATTGGAAAAAACCCTTAGCTCTCTGCCATCGGTGGTTATACTAGGCTCCTGGGTCTTGGCTATCAACTTCTCTTCTTCCCTGGCTAGGCCCCCAATCTTGTCTAAATAAAAATCTAACTGGTCTTCGTCTGGGTCAAGGATAACCTTAGAGTTATAAGTATCAATAATCACCAACTCATTATCCTTAACCGATTCGTAGATATCTCCCATTGAAACTATGGCCGGTATCCCCATAGTCTGGGCTATTATTGAGACATGGGATCCTATGCCTCCTAGGTCGGTTAAAAATCCCTTTATATTCTTTTCATCTATATTTATTGTATCTGAAGGCAGAAGGTCCTTGGCGACTACAATAGTGTCCTCTTCTAGACTGGTTAGTTCCTGCCTTGTCCCTCCGATTAAAGTGTTTATCAATTGTTTTTTAATATCTTGAAAGTGGTCTACCCTAGCCTGTAAGTAGTCATCTTCTACCTGGGATATCTCATCTATTAATTGGGAGTAGACCTTATTTATCGATTTGATAGCACAAAGCTTATCTAATTTAATTTTACTGATTATTTCTTCATGAATGTAAGGGTCTTCGATTATCTCCTTGTGAACTGAGATTATATCTCCCCTTGAATCTTCTTGTAAATTTTCCTCTAAAAATTCTACATAGGAGGAAGTGGCCATCTTATAGGCTCTTATCTCTAGAGAAATATCCTCTTCATCTATGGTAGATTGATTTTGAAAAAGATGGTCGTTGTCGCCACTGTGATATTTGCGCACATATCCAATTGCAATACCATCAGAAGCTGATAATCCTAATTTGTGTCTTTCTCTCATTATTACCTCATAATAAAAAATAGGATGCTTTCACATCCTATGGCTCTATTCGTCTAGACTTTTAATAAATTCAACGAGTTTTTTCAAGTTCTCTTCTTCATTTTCTCCATCTACCCTGACGGTGATTTCTGAATCCTTGGAAATGCCCAGTGCCATAACGTTAAAGATGCTCTTTGCATTAGCTACCTTGCCGTCTTTTATAAGCTCAACTGAACCGTCAAAGTTTTTAACAAATTGTACTACTGAAGCGGCTGGTCTTGCATGAAGTCCAGTTTCATTAGTTACAATGACCGTTTCTTCAACCATTTGTTATCCCTCCTTATTTTCTCCATTAATTTTACCACTATTTACCCCTATAATCAAATAAAAATACAGCTTGAAGGCATATCTGACTAGTTATATAATCATGTAAATGGAGGGATTATATGAATATTCGACAGTTGGAAACCTTTGTAACGGTGGCTGATTATAAAAGCTTTACCAGAGCTTCTGAAGTACTTTACTTAACCCAGCCTACAGTGTCTAATCATATATCTTCACTGGAGGAGGAATTAGACACTATTCTCTTTATTAGAAATCGGCGGAATATAAGTCTTACTAAATCCGGTGAAATCTTTTACAACCATGCCCAAAATATTTTAGCCACCTATAATCTTATGACTGAAGATTTAATAACAGTCAATAGCCTAAAGGGTCAACTTAAAATAAAATCCAGTTCAATTCCTAGAGTCCACTTGCTTCCTAAAATCCTAAGTGGATTTTCAGAAGAATACCCTGAGATCAACTTTAGCATTACCAATCAAGATTCAAGGGCTGTTATCGACTCAGTACATATTGGGGAAACCGACTTCGGTTTTGTCGGTTCTATAGAAGAAGCTGATGGATTAGAATACTTAGAAGTTATGAAAGATGAGTTGGTCATGGTGATTAAGGCTGGCCAGCAAATCAAAGTAAATGAAAATGGCAAAGTGGAGCCAGAAGACCTTCTTAAAGAGGACCTTATTATCAGGGAAGTAGGCTCTGGGACTAGAAAGAAATTAGAAGAAGAGCTTGTTAAAAACTCTCAAAATCTTAGGCAAAGCAGGATTCGGGCCACAGCTGAAGATTGGCCTACTATCTTTTCCCTAGTGAAAGAAGGCTTTGGAGTCAGTATAGTATCGGATTTTGAAGTTGAAAAATATCGAGATGAGGTGGATATTTACAAGATTGAAGGCCTAGACTTGACTAGAAGCTTCTACTTCGTCTACAAGGAAAGCCTCCAGTATATGCCAATAAACAAAACCTTCAAGAAATACGTCATGGACCAAAACTTCGATATTTAACAAATAATCAAAGGACTATTCCTTAATAAAAAACCCCTAATCTATGAGAAGATTAGGGTTTTTTGTATCGTTATATCTCTATATCTAAAAGCAAGGGTGTATGGTCCTGCCTTGGTCCTGAGTCGACAATATCATTTCTAAGGACCTGGTCTTTGATTCTATCGCTGACGAGGAAATAATCAATCCTCCAGCCCGAATTGTTGATCTTTGAAGTCCTAGCCCTTTGGGCCCACCAAGTGTAGATTCCCTCTACGTCGCCATGGATGTATCTGAAGATATCCGTGTATCCTCTATTTAGTAAGTTGGTAAAGCCTTCTCTCTCCTCATCAGTAAAGCCAGGAGACCCTCTGTTGGTATCTGGGTTAGCCAGGTCAATTTCCTTATGGGCTACGTTAAAGTCTCCCATGGCAATAACCGGCTTTGTATCATCTAAGCTGTCTAGGTAGTCTGCGTAGAGACGGTCCCAGCACTGCCTATCTTCTAGCCTTACTAAGCCTTCTCCAATATTTGGAGTATAAACTTGGGTAACGTAAAAATCGTCAAACTCTAAGGTCATTAGTCTTCCCTCTTGGTCCATGGTGCAAGGTGCTCCCAGTTCTGGGATGTGGACCACTGGTTCAAGTTCCTTCTTATAGAGGAACATAGTACCTGAGTAGGATTTTCTGGCTGGCTCTACAGAAAGGGAGTAGACTATTTCATAGCCAGGTACCCTTTCGGCTAAAATTTCCTTGTGTTTCTTAGACAAACCAGCCCTAGGCAGCTTGGTCTCTTGAATACCAATAATATCGGCGTCTAGTTGGTCAATTGTGTCTAAGACCTGCCTAGACAGGACTGCCCTATCTGAATCGCTGGTCAGTGCAGCGTTAAGTGAATCGATGTTCCATGATATGATTCTCAATATATCACTCCTTCTTAGTGCTCTTAAATTATAGGAGACTAGGTGAATAAATACAAGTTATTAGATAGATAGGCAAAGAAAAAGCCCTGGCTGGCCAGGGCTTAAATTAGTCTTATTTTACGATTAGGTTGAAAATCCTACCTGGCACGAAAATTACCTTGGTGATTTCCTTGCCTTCTACATGATTTTGGTAGATATCTGTTTCCTTAAGGATTTCCAAAACTCCATCCTCATCTACATCCGTTGGAACCATAATAGTACCTCTGGTTCTGCCCATTATCTGAATTGGCAGTTCAATCTCATCGGAAACAAGCTTTGACTCGTCATAAGTCGGCCAGCTTTGCTGGTGAACATAGCCACCAAAGTCTAGCTCCTGCCAGATTTCCTCTGCAATGTGAGGTGCTATTGGGTAGAGAAGTAGTAAAAAGACCCTTAGATCTCCTCTAGAAATTTCTCCCTTGGCCCTGTACTCGTTTTGCATGGTCATCAGCTGGGCAACAGCTGTATTGTATTTTAAGGTCTCCATATCCTTGGAAACTTTCTTAATAGACTGGTTGATTAGAACTTCAAAATCCTCGCTGTAGTCTTCCGAATCATTGGCAATGTCCTTAAGGGCATAAACCCTGTCTAGGAATCTTCTACAGCCTCTGATTCCATCTTCTGACCAAGGCACAGATCTTTCAAAGTCTCCGATAAACATCTCGTAGGTTCTAAAGGCGTCGGCTCCATATAGGTCTACCATGTCGTCTGGGTTAACTACATTACCCCTAGACTTAGACATTTTTTCGCCATTGTCCCCTAAAATCATACCGTGGGAAGTTCTCTTCTTGTAAGGCTCTACCGTTGGAACTACGCCAATATCGTATAGGAACTTGTGCCAAAATCTCGAGTAAAGGAGGTGAAGGGTAGTGTGCTCCATTCCTCCGTTGTACCAATCTACTGGAGTCCAGTAGTCTAGGTTTTCCTTGCTGGCTAGGGCTTGGTCGTTGTGAGAATCTGTATACCTTAGATAGTACCAGGATGAACCCGCCCACTGGGGCATGGTGTCAGTTTCCCTCTTAGCCTGGCCACCGCACTTAGGACATGT